>NZ_JAMXLV010000017.1 GCF_024054535.1 Thermococcus alcaliphilus
TGCGTTTGCACCGGTGCTTGGCCTTATACCACCAAGCATTGGTTGTCCTGATCCCTGGAGGATGTTCTGGACTATGTATTGTCTGCTTATGAGGAAGTTCAATGCGTATCTTATGTCTCTGCAGGCGAATGGGTTGAAGAACTTCTTCTCACCAACTGTGATGAGATATGGGTTGTCGTCGTCGTGGACGGGGTTGACTTCAATGTCGTT
>NZ_JAMXLV010000018.1 GCF_024054535.1 Thermococcus alcaliphilus
ATTTTGTTTCGGCGAAAAGGTTTTAAGGCTGAAACCATCCAGTGAATAATGGTTTCAGCTTGCATGTTTCCCCCCTTTCTTTTTCTGTGGTAGTGTCTGGGATTTAAACCTGACGCCTCACTGCTTATCCTGACAGTATCATTTCCAAAAACCGTAAGATTTATAAATGCAATCAAGCCCAATAAACTCCGAGGGCCCGTAGCCTAGCAGGATAGGGCGCCGGCCTTCTAAGCCGGAGGTCCCGGGTTCGAATCCCGGCGGGCCCGCCATAAATTCTCCAGAAACATCTCTACACCATAATTCTTCCTTAAGCTTCACCCCTAAGAGTTTATGGCAATGATGACCATAAGGTCTCCCCGGCTGAATATGATGAGCTGGACCCGTAACTGAGCCCCTTTTTGAATAATCCTTAAGAAGGGATTAAAAACTAAAAGTTCTTGCTTACCAAGGTCTTAGTCTTAAATTTCTGCCAAAATTCTCTCTAAAATACTAACCAGCTTTTCTGCACTTTCCTTAAGCTCCTCGCTCATATCAACAAAAAGTCCCGTCTGCTTTGGCTGGGCACCGATGAGAATGAACTTTGCATTTATGTGTCCTTTTAGGTAGCTGACCAAAAGCTTTAAGGGCATCTTGTGGGTTGAGAAAGCCTCTCCTAGAGTCCCTTCAGGGTCCGCCAAAACTATTTCGCCTGGCTTTCCTTCAAAGTGTACTGCATCTATAAAAACCACGTGAGTGGGGTTTTCCCTTATTATCTTCCCGGCATAGCTCTCGGGCATTTCCCCGCAGTTTAAAAACACCACCTTGGGATTTGAAACTCTCTCCTTTAGCATTTCCACAACGTAGACACCAAAAGCATCGTCTCCCCTGACGTCGTTTCCGATTCCACATACAACAACCTTTTTTGCCCCTTTAAAAAATTCCTCCATAATTATCACCAAAAATTGAAATTAAAGAGACTCTGCAATTTTTTCGACCTTTTTGCCAAATTCACTGCTCAAAAGCTCTTCCACGTTGCCTATCTTTTCATCAAGGTCTCTGTAGAGTGGAATGCCGACAAGGTAAGGCACGCCAAATTCTCTGGCGAAGTTCTCAATGTCCTTCTCTTCATCGAGCTTCATATTTTCCACTATGCCAATTATTTTGAGGTTTTGCTCTTTCAATAGCTCAAGGAGCTTTTTAACAACGTTGATAGCAAGCTTTGAGGGTGTAGCCACAACCAGAAACTCCCCTCTTTTGAGGAACCTCAAGACGTCCAAAAATTGATCTCCCATTCCCGGAGGCATGTCAATTATGAGGAAATCAAGCTCATCCCATCTTGTTATTGCTAGAAGCTCTATCAGGACGTCGCTTATTTCCATTCCCCTCAGTGGGGTTGGCTTATCTTCGGAGTAATACACTATGCTCATAAACTTAATTCCGTGCACTTCTGGAGGAACAACACCTTTGTCCTCTTCGGGAAACTCCTTGGGCTCAAAGCCCAGTATGACGTGGTCACTTGCCCCATGGAAGTCCAGATCGAGAAGGCCAACTTTATAACCTTTCTTTGCCAGAACTAAGGCCAGAGTAGTGGAAACCATTGATTTTCCTACCCCTCCCTTGCCGCTCACTACAGGAATAATCCTCTTGACTTTTTCGAGCCTGGCCTCAACTGCCTTTATCCTTGGGTCAATCACTCCTCATCACCTTCGACCTTTATTGCTGCAAGATAAACTCCTCTCCCCTTTGTAACCTCAAAGTCCCTGCTACCGCATTTCGGACAGGCAAGGAAAGCATGAACTACCTCGGGAATAAAGTGGATATCCTCCTTTATCCTCTCGTCAAAACCTTCTTTGACATCTTTGAGCTTCCATTCGTTTCCACAGTTTCTGCACTTAAATTCCGCCTCCTCAATAACAAACTCAATCTCTGCCTCCTCTGCAATAGTCCCCTTCTTTATTTCGTTGATGGCAAACTCAAGTATCTCTTGATTAACGTCCTGCAATTCTCCAAGGACGATCCTCATGCCCAAAACTTTGTCTTTCCCATGCTGCCTTGCAAATTCAATTGCAGTCCTAACTATACCATCAGCGAGCGCCCATTCGTGCATGATCTTCACCAGAAAACTCTAAGCGAGGAAGTTTATAAATGGTGGCGTTTCAAACAAAAGGTGTTAAAAAGAAAAGGACTAGTGCCACGTAACGGTTTTGTGCTTTACCTTTCCAGCAAGGGCATCCTTTAATGCCTGTTCCATAATCTCCAAGCCTTTTTCTGCAATTTCTTTTGTTATCACAAGCGGTGGCGTTATTCTTATGACGTTTCCGAACATGCCGTAGCTCGGCAAAATTAAGCCGAGCTCAAATGCCCTCCAACAGATTTTTCCGGTTAACTCTGGGTCTGGAATCTTGGTGTTAGGTTTCACTATTTCTGCACCCACCATCAGCCCTTTGCCTCTAACGTCTCCGATGACCTCATAGCTATCCTTCATTTCAAGCAAGCGCTTCTTTATGAAGTCCCCAACCTTCAGTGCGTTCTCTAAAAGGTTTTCCTCCTCTATTATCCTGAGCGTCGCATATGCTGCCGCTGAAATAACGGGATTGGCGGCAGGTGTGAGCAGAGCAGAACCGCTTGTCATGTCCATAAGCTCGGCTTTTCCAATTACTCCACTAAGACCCATTCCACTTGCTACACCCTTTCCAAAGGATATGAAATCGGGCTCGACATCAAACCACTCACTTGCAAACCACTTTCCAGTTCTCCCAATTCCTGTCTGCACTTCATCCATTGCCAAGAGAATTCCATATTCGTCTAGCACTTTTTTGAGCTCTTTGAAGAAATTCTCTGGTGGAACAACGATTCCAGCGTCTCCTTGAATAGGCTCAGCTAAAAGAATGCTTACCTCATCCGGAGGCAATACATGGGCAAAGACATAGTTCTCTAGATAGTCCAAAAAGGCGTTTATCAGCTCGTTGGGTTCTTCATAACCGTCTATCCTCCACGGGTTTCTGTAAGGATTGGGATATGGAATCCAGACTACATTCGGGACTAGTGGCGAGAATCCTCTTTTCTGGGAGCTTTGAAAGGCAGCGACAGACGTTGCTCCATAGGTTTGGCCATGATAAGCCCCAATGAAGGCAACTATCCAAGGTTTTCTTGTGGCAAAACGGGCAACTTTCATAAGCAGATCAATGGAATCACTCCCGCTTAACCCAAAGAGAATTTTTGGATTTCCTATTGGGGCTTTCTCAGCTAAAATCTCCGCAACTTCTATCGCTCTTTTGCTGTATGTGTAGCCGATCATCGAGTGCTGTATCTTTGCCACCTGCTCTTGTACTTCTTTAACTAACTTAGGATGAGCATAACCAGTTGAGGCTGCAGCTGCTCCTGCAAGAAAGTCTATAAAAACATTGCCATCTACATCCTCTATCAGAGCTCCATAACCTCTCTCGGGAACAACAGGAAAAAGCTTAACACCTAAGCCTTGTGAAATAACCTTTTTCTCCCTCTCTACGAGTTCCTTGGCTTTTGGCCCTGGAGGAGTAACAACTAGTTTTGGATATTCCATTTAAATCACCTCACAAAACGATAAAAAGTCAAAAAGAAAAATGGGGGAAATCATGGGTTTGCAGAGACAAACTCGTCGGTGTACCTCTTGATGACCGTTGCTAGGAGTATGAGCCCAACAAGGTTTGGTATTGCCATAAGTCCATTCATCATGTCTGAGAATGTCCATACGTTTTCAAGGGCTGTTGTGGCACCTATGTATAGGAACACTACGAAGAGGAGGTTGTAGATCAAGTGAAGCTTTGGATAGAGCTTCGCGAACTTTTCTGGATCGCCTTCAATCCACTTTGCAAGGTACATAATGTTCTGTCTGCCATAGAAGGACCATGCAAGCACTGTAGAGTACGCGAAGAGGATAACACCTATAACCACCATGACTTCACCTATGTGTCCAAATGCCCTTGCGAAAGCTTCTTGGGTTAGAGGAGTGCTTGTCTTTCCAGTTTCCCATGCCCCCGTTGCCACAATTGAGATACCTGTTAATGAACAGATAATGAGTGTGTCAATGAATGGTCCAAGCATTGCCACGTGAGCCTGTCTTGATGGATGATCTGTCCTTGCTGCAGCGTGAGCGAGTGTAGCAGTTCCTAGACCAGCTTCGTTGGAGAATAGACCTCTAGCTACTCCCCACCTTATTACGGTACCTACTGCACCACCGGCAACTGCCTGTCCAGTGAATGCATCTTTGAATATGAGGGCTATTGCAGATGGCAGCTGACCAGCGTACTTAATCCAGACACCAATTGCAAAGATGAAGTAGATTATTGCCATAAAGGGGACTAGGCCCTCTGCAACTTCTCCGATTCTCTTAATTCCACCAACGATAACTATGAAGGTTATGAACGCGAAGAAGATACCTGTTATCCATGTTGGAACGTTGAATGCCTGCTTCATTCCCAATGCTAGAGAGTTTGCCTGTGTCATGTTTCCAATTCCAAATGCTGAAATCGCTGCAAATAACGCGAAGAGTATTGCCAAGGTTTTGCCAAGGGTTGGAAGTGAGCGCCCTGTTAATAGGTATAGTGCCAGTATGAGGAAGAGAATTGCTATTATGATAGCAAGTATCATTAAACCTCCGCTTAGCTTTGTGGATTCGTAGCCGATGAATATTGCGAAGAGGATTATGAAGAGTCCAGCTATTGTCCTGAAAGTTGGTGAGATTTCCTCCTCTGCCAGTCCTCTCTCTAAGAAGTTGAAGGTTCCACCGATCATTGTTCCGTCTGGCAACTTGCTTCTAAAGGCAACTCCCAAAAGTCCCTCCGAGTACCTAGTTGCCATTCCAACGAGAGCTGTGACCCACATCCAGAACAGTGCACCCGGTCCTCCGGCAGCTATTGCAGTTGCTACACCTGCTATGTTTCCTATACCAACTGTTCCAGCAATGGTTGCCATTAAAGCTTGGAATGGTGTAATATCACCTTCACCTTGCTTCTTTCTTCCCTCGAAGAGGGTGAACCTTATAGCCCACCCAAGTCGGCGGAACTGTATGCCCCCAAGGTATATTGTTAGCAACAACCCTGTACCCACCAGTAAAATCATTATTGGGGGACCCCAAACCATGCCATCCAGCCAGTTTATAAAGTCCATTATGGCACTCATCTTAGCACCTCCAAAGAGTACTGCATAGTGCACTATGGCATTAAGATTAACGTCAAGGAATTATTTAAAACTTTCTAGCACATTTATGAACCTCAATGAAATAAAATCAAGAAAGAGGACATTACCAATGAACATATTTTCAAAATTTTATGAGGCTAAATGAAATACTACCAGAACTTTCCATGTTCTTCTCTTGGAATCGGGCAGAGAACTATCCTTCTAGCCCACAGACAATCTCCGCAGCTTGGTACGTTTCCCCAGCAGTCCATTTTTGAGCCCTTGGCATAATCACACGCGTCAACAACAGGACAATCTGTGCAGGAGGGATAGAGGGAATTTCTAACACTAAACCTAAACCACGTATATTCTCTGCTCGTCCATATTTCTTTCAGAGATTTCTCTTTCACATTGCCAAAGGAATAAGCTTCCACTCTTTTCTCCCTTCCGAAAATGTATTCCGGGTATGTATGAAGAAAGCGATAACAAGGTGCAACTTCTCCATCCCACCTAACCACAGCGACGTTATTTTCAACAAAGTCACAGTGTCTTTCACTTCTAAGTTTAAATTCTGCTACTTTAACTGGAAATCCACGATATATCTGGGGATAAAGTTTGGAAAGTGCATTGCTTATATCGACACTTCCGTCGTAGATTATCATTTCGGCATGCTCTGCTGTAATCGGCATTAGGTTTGAGAAAAGCAGGGTATCTATGTTAAACCTAGAGAGATACTTCACAAGCTCTGCCATTTGTGTGTAGTTCTCTTTTGTCAAGACTACTTCAACTCCAACATGCGGAATCTCCGTATTTTCTCTCTTCTTTATCTCAGCAAACTTTTTGAGCCGTTCAACTGTAACGCTGGGCATTATATGGCCCAATCTCGTTGGCTGTGTTGGGATTGCATCCAGAGAAATGTATATCAAATCAACTCTGAGCCTTACAAGCTCTTCAATAAGTTTATCCGTAAGAAGAAAACCGTTCGTTGAAATACCTACTGCATATCCCCTCTTTTTTACCTCCTTTACCATGTCCATAAAACGGGGATGCACAAGGGGTTCACCAATACCACCAAAGTAAATCATCTTTAAGTTAGGAAACTCTTTGGCATCATCCAGAATTTTCAAGAAAAGGTCATAATCCATATCGCCCTCTTCATCTTCCCAGTACTGCTTAAAACACATCTCACATCTCAAATTACATCGGTTTGTTATTTCAATGTAGAGGTATCTCATATCTGGGGCTTTAGGAAGCAGAATCTTAGCGTTGTCCCAATGGAACTCATGCATTCAACCGCCTCCCACTGGAGGGAATATACTTACCACGTCTCCGTCCTTGAGTTTGGTGTTAAGTTTCTCAAGGTGCTCGATGTTTTTTCCGTTAACCAAGATAACGGCTCCCTTTTCGAGCTCTTTTTTCATTTTGGGATATTCGTTATAGAGCTTTTCCAAAAGTTCTCCCACCGTATCAGCCTGAACTTCGAGCTCGCTCTTTCCAACAATGCCTCTGAGTGTAGCAAAAACCCTTACCTTAACCATTTTCCTCACCCAAAAATAAATAATGAAGAAAAGTTAATAATACTTATCCAAACCAAGCTCCTTAAGCTTCTCCTCAGTTGGATATCCTTTCTCGTCCCAGCCTCTGAGCTTGTAGTATTTTGGAAGGATTTCATGGAGTTTTACCACGTGTCCTTTGTTGGGCCCTTCAGGCATCGGCTCTTCTAAGAACCTCTTGGGCAAAGTATCGTCTTTTTCTGGGACTAAGCCGGCTTTAAGGTTAAAGATCCTCTCAATGTTCCATACTCTCTCTCCCGCCTTGAGCCACTCGTCAGTTGTGTAATCAAAGCCTGTTGCAGCATTTAGCATCTCAGCGTAATCATCTGCTCCAAGTGCAAAGCTTGTGAAGAGGCACAATCCGGAGGAATCAATTACCGCAGTTAGGTCTTGGAATATCTTAACCCACTTGGCTTTCTCCTCGCTTACATCGTGAGGATCAAGCTTTACTGGAACACCGAGGATTTCTGGACTGATCATGTATCCTCTAACGTGACATCCACCTCTGTTGGAGGTAGCATAAGTGACACCATGTCCTTCTGCTCCTCTTGGGTCGTAAGCCGGGAGCTCCTGCTTCTTAACGCTCATTGAGTACTCTGGATGCCCGTAGCTCTCAGCCAAGCGGTAGCTTCCTTCAGCTAGTTTGTCCCCAAAGCCCTCTCTAAGGGCTATCTTTTCAATGTAGTAATGGAGAACTTCGCTGTTGCCAAACCTCAATGGTGGTGCATCTCCAAGCTCTTCCTGCTTTATGATTCCCTTCTCATAAAGCTCCATAGCTGCCGCTAGAGTTCCACCTGTTGAAATCGTGTCAAGACCAAATTCGTCACAGAGGTGGTTTGCTATCACTATGCTTGCCAGGTCATTTATACCACAGGTCGCACCAAGAGCCCATATGCTCTCGTATTCGGGACCTTCGGTAATTCCTACAGCTGGGTGATATGAGACTCTTCCACATCCAATTGGACATGCAAAGCATGGGTGGTTCCTCACTAAATACTTTGCGGCCAAAGCTTCACCGCTCTGCTCATAGGCGTACTTAAAGACTCCTGTCTGGAAGTTGTACGTTGGATAAAGGCCGTTTTCATTTATTATGTTTACTAGAACTGCAGTTCCATACTGTGGAAGTCCTCCGCCCGTAATTGGATTCTCCTTTATCTTCTTTATCTTCTCCTTAACGACACTCATGAACTTTTCTTTGTCAGCAAGCTCTACCTGCTTTGTTCCTCTGACGACAACAGCCTTCAAATTCTTGCTTCCCATTACTGCTCCAACACCGCTTCTTCCAGCTGCTCTGTGTTTGTCGTTCATTATGTTTGCAAACCTTACAAGTTTCTCTCCCGCAGGCCCTATACAAGCAACTCTCGCCTTTTTGTCTCCAAACTCTTCAAGGAGCTTGTCCGTTGTTTCGCCAACTCTCTTACCCCAGAGGTGGGAGGCATCTTTGATCTCCACATCTTCATCCTTTATGCTGATGTAAACTGGGTGATCTGCCTTTCCCTCAACAATAAGGAAGTCATAACCTGCAAACTTGAGCTCTGGTCCAAAGAAGCCACCGGAATTACTTGAGGCTATGAAGCCCGTTAATGGGGACTTTGTAACTACCATGTACCTGCCACCGGTTGGGGCGGTTGTTCCGGTCAAGGGGCCTGTGGCAAAGATTAACTTATTCTCTGGGCTGAATGGATCAACTTTTGGATCTATTTCCTCTAAAAGAAGCTTTGTTGCGAGACCTCTACCACCAATGAACTCCTTTGCGTCTTCTTCCTTTAGCTCTTCCACTTTTATTTCTCCCGTCGTTAGGTTAACTCTCAATATTTTTCCCATATACCCAAACATAAAGCAACACCTCGAACAAATATCAACATATAATTATGCATTTCAAATTATAAAATTTGACGAAAATAAAATAATTTGCAGAAAAGTAAGATGTTAAACAGCAATGTTCACATCGGAACACTATGTTGAATACAAATTCATTAATGTACGCAGATGTCCATAAACTACTCTGGAAGTTTTTCCTTTTTTTGCACTAAATAAACTGTAGCGAACACCCGGATGTGGGTTATCAATGCTAGTGTTATGAAAATCAGCTCTATTCTCCCAATCAAACAAAGAACCATTGTTAAGAATATTCTTTCATCCCTTTTACCGAAAAGGTATTTCATTTGGGGAATTGCTTTATATATGTCAACAAAATACTCGCCTTTGTAACGCTCTGTTGAGTAGCTTACCATGGCAGATCCAAAGATGGCTAGGGAAACTACCATCCACCCCCATATGTTTGGGTGTAAGTGGAGGGCAAGTGCCAACAACACGAAAAAGTCGACGTATCTATCCAAGATAGAATCAAAATATCCGCCGAACTTACTTGTTTTCATTGCAGCCCTTGCTATCTCCCCATCGACTCCATCGAGAATTGAGTTTAACTGGTACAGCAGCCCACCAATAGGAGGGCTAATAAAAGCTACAACAGCCGCGATTATACCAACCACAAAGGAAAATAGCGTCATATGGATTGGTTCAACATAATCTACGAGAGCTTCACTGATCTTTGTGGATATCCTTCTGTTCAAATACCTCGATATGACTCCATCCCCACTGCCTTTTATGGCATTCCTTATCAAGAACTTCTTGGCTTTTTTGATATCTTCTGGTGTGTCAATGTCCATCCAGAAAAGTCCACTTACTTCAAATACTTCCAAGCCAGCCTCTTTGACGATTTCAGCTAATTCAAGCTTCTCTTTTTCTCTGATCAGCTTTTCTATTATCTCAAAGATATCCCGCTCTAGAACAAAAAATCCCGTATCCAAGGCGTCGTACTCTTCAAGTGCTTTTCCAATATCTGCTACTCTTCCATCGTCTATTTTCACCTTTGTGGCTTCTTCAGTATTTGTGAATTTCCCTTCCCTATCAACTACAAGTCCCTTACCTTTTAGAGCTTTCCTAATGAAGGTCTCTTCATAAACGTGGTCGCTCATCACTACAACAAACCTGCCTGAGACGTATGAACGGGCGAGATATAAGCTGTATCCATTCCCCCTTTCTGGGAACTCATTAATCACGAGCTGATATCTAAAGTTATTTTTCCTTAAAAATTCCTCAAACTTTTCTTTGTATAACGGGTTGGTAATAATCACAAACTCATCAATTCCTTCCATTTCAAGAATTTTCATCGTTCTGTAAAGTATCTCCCTTCCAGCAACTTTTATTAGGCCCTTGGGAGTTTCCTTGCTGAGTTTTCCCATTCGAGTTCCAAGCCCAGCCGCCAGAATTACCGCTTTCATCTTGCATCCTCAATATCTTTTTCTTGGTTTTCTAAAAAGTTTTAGTGTTTTCAAGCGAGTTTTTTGCGTTAAGATGCATGTCGAAAGAGTTAAAAATATTGTGAGCTTAGATACACATAGGTGAACAAAGATGGCTGAGGAGATATTCCAAAACGAGACCATAAAACAGATTTTAGCCCACTATAGGAAAATATGGGCAATTGGACACGCTCAGAGCGTCCTTGGGTGGGATATGGAAGTAAACATGCCCAAAATGGGAATAACCGAGAGGAGCACTGCACAGGGGGAGCTTTCAGTTTTGGCCCATAGTTTTATGCTGGAGCCAAAGTTTGTTGAGCTTGTAGAGAAAGCAGCTGGAGAAGAGTTAAACGATTATGAGAGAGGAGTCGTCAGAGTACTGCAGAGGGAGATAAGAATAGCAAAGGCATTTCCGCCGGAGTTCGTTAGGGAGCTAAGCGAAGTTAGAAGCAAAGCAACCATGGCATGGGCTGAAGCGAAGGAAAAGGATGACTTCAAGAAGTTTGAACCGTGGCTTGATAAAATAATAGAGCTTGCGAAGAAAGCAACAGAGTACCTCGGCTATGAGGAGTATCCATACGATGCCCTCCTTGACCTCTATGAGGAAGGATTGAGGACGAGGGATTTGGAACCGATATTTGAAAAACTAGAGAAAGAACTGAAGCCAATTCTGGACAGAATACTTGAAGAGGGCAAGGTTCCTAGAGAACATCCCCTAGAGAAGGAGGAATACGATGTTGAGAGTATGAAAAAAGTCAACTTGAAAGTTCTTGAGCTCTTGGGATATCCTTTAGGAACAAGAGGTCGCTTGGATGTGTCACCTCATCCGTTCACGACGGAGTTCGGAATCCACGATGTAAGGATAACAACCAGATACGAGGGCTTTGATTTCAGGAGAACCCTTTTAGCTGTGGTTCACGAATTTGGTCATGCGCTCTACGAGCTCCAGGTGGATGAGAGGTTTATGTTCTCTCCAATAGCTGGAGGAGTATCCCTTGGAATCCACGAAAGCCAGAGCAGATTTTGGGAGAACATCATTGGAAGAAGCAGGGAATTTGCAGGGTTAATTTATCCAATTCTCAAGGAAAATCTTCCATTCATATCAAAATACACTGAAGATGACATCTATAACTACTTCAACATAGTTAGGCCAGATTTCATAAGGGTAGAGGCAGATGAAGTTACCTATAACCTGCACATCCTCTTGAGGTATAAACTTGAGAAGCTCATGGTAAACGAAGAGGTCAAGGCTAAGGATTTACCTGAGCTCTGGAACGACGAGATAGAAAGGCTTCTCGGCATAAGACCAAAGAACTACAAAGAGGGAATTCTCCAAGATATTCACTGGGCCCACGGAACCGTTGGCTACTTCCCCACCTACAGCCTCGGAACACTCTTGGCAACGCAGATTAGGAGCTACATCCTTAGAGACATCCCGGACTTCTACGAAAAGGTCGCAAACGGAGAATTTGCGCCGATAAGAGAATGGTTAAGGGAAAAAGTGCACAAATACGGAAGCATGTATCCACCAAAGGAGTTGCTTGAGAGAAGCTTCGGAGAAGGCATAAATCCAGAATACTTCATAGAATACATAAAGGAGAAATATCTAGGCTGAAGTCCCTTCCTTTTTTTCTATCTCCTCTATTGGCTCTACTTCAATCGCTACAACCCCATATTTCCTTTCTTCCTCTTCGCTGTAAAATTTTCTGTAGATTTTTACTCCTTCATCTATGCTCTTCACGTTTGGGAGAACCCTATCAAGTCCTTCTTTCTCAAGCATTTCCTTGAACGATGGATAGACCCTCAAGGCTTTTACTCTTACTTTTAAGCGTCCCTCAAAAACTATTACATCTCCCGGCTTTATCTGCCTTCGTTTTTCATCGTACAGCCTTCCCTCAATCTTCTTTTTTCCCTCTTTTATCAGCTTCAGATACTCCTCTTGAAGCCCCATTTCCCACTCCATTTTACATCACCAGGTATCTCAATAACATTGGAGTGACTCTCAAAGCCCTTGCAAGCAAACGTGGATGCTTTACAAGAGCAGTTATTGTTTTCTTGTGGTCGTCAAAGTCTGCATAGTTCTCTATTACTTCTATCGCTTCTCTGCTTGAAAGAACTTCAAAGAGCTTCTCTATTTTTTCTTGGTCGAGGGCTTTGAAAAGCTTCCTAACTCTGAGCCCAAAGGCGATCTGCTTCTTTATATCTCCACAGAGCTTTTCGTAAATAGCCAAGTTATTCCTTCTTATGGCGTATCTGAGTGCATGAGCACAGAGCATCCCGTATACAATACCTCCAGCCGTTAGAGGCTTTATCTGCAAAGCGGCATCTCCCACTAGTGCAACGTTTCCCTTTACCCATGGCTTTCTAAATCCAAAACCGACGTTTCCGGCTTTTATCTCAACAACTTGTGTTTCTTTGAGGAGCCTTAGCCTTAAAAACCTCATAAGTGCATCGTAGCTTCCAAAAGTGCCCACTCTTGCTAGGGATTCGTTTACCGGAGCAACCCACATGAAGAACTCCCCGTTTATGTCTTTGTTCACCCACACTTCAACAAAATCCTTCTTTTTAAAGTCTCCAACTACTTCAACTTCGTAACCGCTCAAAAATTCCGCCTCTGCTCTTGCCCCAATTTCCTGGGCGACTTTGCTTGACACTCCATCGGCTCCAACGTAGAAATCGCCCTCTATCTCGAACCTCTCGTTAAACCTCTGTACAAGAGCTTTTCCATTTTTAAACCCTAAGAATCTGGCCCCCATATAGTATTCGGCACCTTTTTTGACCGCTCTCTCGGCAAGGCTCTTTTCGAGAATCTTCCTGTCGACCATATATGCCTGTGGGGCTTTCTTTTTTATTTCAAAGCTCTGAATTCTGGAATAAAACACCGCGCCTCTGAACTCGTTAAGAATTGCTTCCCTTGGAAGGTTGAGCTTTTCAAAATTTTCTGCCCCGATTATACCCGTGCACGCCTTACCTCCAAAAGAGGTCTTTGCTTCAATTAGTGCAACCTTAAACTCTCCCGCAAGAAGATTTGCAAGATAATTCCCAACTGCTCCCCCACCTATTATCACAACATCATACTTCATAAGCTTCACCGAAAAGTGTAACCTTTAAATCTTAATTAAACTTTAGCTTTTTTTGGTGGCTAAAATGAAAGTCTTGGTTACTGGTTTTGAGCCTTTCGGGGGAGAGAAAATAAACCCCTCTTGGGAAGCCGTCAAGGAGCTTCCTGAGAAGATCGGAAATGCAGAGATAATAAAGCATCAGCTTCCAGTGAGCTTTAAGGGAGTTAAAGAAAAGCTGCCCAAGATTATAGAAGATGTTAGGCCGGATGTTGTAGTCCTCACAGGCCAGGCTGGTGGAAGGGTTAACATAACCGTTGAAAGGGTCGCGATAAACGTTATGGATGCAAGGATGGAAGACAACGAGGGATACAAGCCAGAGGACGAACCAATATTTGAAGATGCTCCAGCGGCTTATTTTGCTACAATACCTGTAAAGAGAATTGTAAATGCTCTAAGGGAGAATAAAATTCCCGCCATGGTGTCCAACTCAGCCGGAACCTACGTATGCAACACCGCCATGTACACAGCTCTGCACTACATAGCAATAAATGGATTAGAGGCGAAAGCGGGCTTTATACACGTCCCATATATCCCTGAGCAGGTTTTAGAAAAGCCACAACCTTCGATGAGTCTCGAGATGATAAGGAAAGCAATAGAAATAGCAATAAAAGAAAGCATAAAGAGTTAGTACGTCCTTGCAAACCTTGCTATGTACTTCGCTTCTTTTCCACAGTGGGCACACTTCTTTCCTTCAATCTTTGCAGTTTCTTCTGGGTATGGTATTCCGAGCATACTTGCATCTAGGATTTCTTCCATCTCAACACCACAGCTCTCTTCACCACACCATGGAAGCTCTACTACTCCTCTTCTGTCTTCAAAGAGCTGTTTAGCTTCTTCTATTGTGTCAACTCTCTTTATGTGGCTCTCCAAGAACTCTTTTGCCCTTGCGTAGAGGTTTTCCATTATTGCATCGAGGGTCTTTCTAACTTCTTCAACGATTTTTTCCCTCTCGACGGTGAATTTTTCAAAGGTGTCTCTTCTTGCCAACACTGCCTTTTTGCTCTCGACGTCCCTCGGCCCCACTTCAATTCTCAATGGGACGCCCTTAATTTCCCAGTCGTAGAATTTCCTTCCAGGCCTTATCTCCTCTCTATCATCCACATGAACTCTAATGCCAGCCGTCTTGAGCTCTTCGGCAATTTCCTTGGCATAGGCATTAACATCGTATGGAGAGTCCTTCATTGGGATCGGAACTATCACCACTTGAATGGGAGCTATTGTTGGGGGAAGTACAAGGCCGTTGTCGTCTCCATGTACCGCCATGACAGCAGCAAGCAATCTTTCGCTCATTCCAAATGTAGTTTGGTGAACATAGTCGTGGGTTCCGTCTTCTTTTTCATAGGTTATCTCGTATGCCTTTGCAAAATTCTGCTTGTAGTTGTGCATTGTTCCAATTTGTAGAGTCCTTCCATCGGGCATTATTACTTCTGCACCAAGAGAGTAGAATGCTCCTGGGAACTTATCCCAGTCCGGTCTTTTTGAGACAATGTAAGGTAAAGCGAGTTTTTTGGCAAGGTTGTCAAATATCTCAAGGTCTTCTTTTATTTGCCTTTCGGCATCTTCAAAGCTGTCATGAGCGGTGTGAGACTCAAAGAATCTGCTTATTTCTCTTACTCTGATCAAAGGTCTTGTGTGTTTCGTTTCATATCTATAAACGTTAACTATCTGGTAAACCTTGAAGGGCAGATCTGCATGAGACCTAATCCATAGGTTAAACATAGGGTACATAGCGGTTTCACTAGTTGGTCTCAAAATAAGCTTTATATCTAGGGGCTTCTCACCAGCTTGTGTTACCCACAAAACTTCCCCATGGAATCCCGCTATGTGCTCTGCCTCTTTCTCAAACTCTGTCTCTGGAATTAAAGCTGGAAAGAGCACCTCATCGTGCCCGGTTCTTCTCATCTCCTCATGGATGAAGTTTTCGATGTTTCTCATAATTCTCAATCCATATGGCAACCAAACGTTCATTCCCTTTACTGGATATCTCTTGTCCTGTATCTCAGCGAGCTCTATCATTTCATTGTACCATTCGCTGAACTCGTTAGACCACCTTTCTCTCTTTACTTTTGGTTTTTTACTGGCATCACCCATAAACTCACCACCTATCCCTTAAAAATGTCCAATGTTTTTTAATCTTTCGCAGATTTCTCAAAAAGTTTTATTAACATGTTTCGATGAAAGTTTTAGTGGTGAAAGAAATGAAGCCAAAAGTCTTGGTTCTTTTTAACATGAAGAGTGAACCTTTAGAGCTCTTGAAGCAGTATTGCGACGTTGATGTCTTAGTTTATCCAGAGAAGGAAAAGATACTGGAAATAATAGGCGAATACGACGGATTAATAGTCTCACCCTTGAATAGGGTGGATAAAGAAATAATTGAGAAAGGAGAGAAGCTTAAGGTCATAAGTACCCACTCCGCTGGCTACGACCATATAGACCTTGAAGCAGCAACTGAAAAGGGAATATACGTAACAAAGGTTAGTGGAGTTTTAAGTGAAGCCGTTGCAGAGTTTGCCGTGGGTTTGACCATAGCTCTTCTGAGAAAAATTGCCTATTCAGACAAGTTCGTGAGAAGGGGCCTTTGGGACTCTCACAGGACGGTTTGGGGATGGTACAAAAGAGTGGAAACAGTCTACGGCAAGAAGGTTGGAATCCTCGGAATGGGCCCAATAGGCAAAGCTATAGCAAGAAGAATGAAAGCCCTTGGAACGGAGATTTACTACTGGAGCAGAAGCAGAAAAGAGGATATAGAAAAGGAAGTAAGTGCAAAGTGGCTTCCACTTGAGGAGGTCTTAAAGCAGAGCGACATAGTTATCCTTGCCCTTCCTTCAACTCCCGAGACATACCACATAATAAATGAGGAAAGACTTAAGCTCATGGAAGGAAAGTATCTAATAAACATAGGAAGAGGAAGCTTAGTTGACGAAAAAGCCCTTATTAAAGCCCTAAAAGAAGGAAAACTCAAGGGATTTGCCACTGACGTTTACGAAAAAGAGCCACTTCAAGAAAGCGAACTCTTTGAAATGGAATGGGAGACCGTGCTTACTCCACATCACGCAGGATTGGCGAAAGAGGCTATGGAGGACATGGGGTTCCAAGCAGTAAACAATCTGCTATCGATTTTTAGGGGCGAAATTCCGGAAAACCTCGTAAACAAGGAGGTTCTTAAAATAAGGCCAATAGAAGAAGTTAAACTCCTCTGACATTTCTTTTAACTTTTTAACTTTTAAGTTATAAGTTCCCACTTCAGCATGAAGGGAAAATAAGCCAAAAAGAAGCTAAAGGGCTACTCGCCCTTCAGAATCTTAACGACTTTTTCAGCAACTTCTATGCCGGCTCTTTCTTGGGCTTCAACCGTAGATGCTCCTATGTGAGGAGTTAGGACCACATTGTCAAGCTTTGTCAAGGGATGATCCTTGGGAAGGGGCTCTTCCTCAAAGACATCCAGGCCAGCTCCAGCAATCCACCCCTCTTGAAGTGCCTTCACTAAAGCGTTTGTGTCTACAATGGGGCCCCTTGATGTGTTGATGAGGATTGCAGTGGGCTTCATGAGCTTCAACTTCTCTTCGTTAATTAGGTGGTAAGTACTTTCAAGGAGAGGCACATGGATTGTAACAACATCGCTGTTTCTCAAAAGCTCCTCAAGCTCTACAAACCTTCCACCAACTTCCTTTGCCCTCTCCTCATTTTTGATAACGTCATAGAGAAGAATTTTCATCCCAATTGCGTTTGCTATCTTTGCTACGGTGTATCCTATCCTTCCAAATCCTACAACACCAAGAGTCTTTCCTTCAAGCTCAAAGCCCATACACTGCTTCTTAGCCCATATTCCCTCTCTCATCTTCCTGTCAGCGAAGGCTACTTTTCTGGCTACATTGAAGATCAATGCGATAGCCAACTCGGCAACGCTTCTACTTGATGCGGCGGGAGCGTTGACGATTTCAATCCCTTTGCTCTTTGCGTATTCGACATCTATGTTGTCCAAACCAACGCCAGCTCTGGCTATAACCTTGAGGCTCGGTGCGGCATCTATAATCTCCTTCGTCACTTTGGGCTTGCTCCTCACTATTATAGCGCTGACATCTTTAACGAGTTCCTTGAGCTTTTCTTGATCAGGGTATTCCTCATAGACTACATCTAATCCAGCGTTTTTCAAAATCTCGATTGCCTTTTCATGCAAAGGTGCGGCAACTAACACTTTCATTCTCAACCCCTCCTTTTTAGTGCCATAAGCAAAACCTGATCGGAGGCATCCTCCGCTCTATCGGCTATATCTCCAATCTTTGTTATAACCTTATCCCATATGATTTTTGCGAATGTTGTTATTTTCTCACTTTCAAAAACCTTTCTCAAAAGGGAATACTCAATTTTATCAGCCTCTTCTTCTGCCATTTCAGTCTTTTTTGCATACTCAATCGCCTCATCGACGTTTGTGTTGAGTGCTTTAACAGCCTTTTCAAGGAGTTGATATGTCCTCAAGGAATAATCTAAAAGCTCTAGGATCTCATCCTTCAGATCTGAGGGCACTTTGGGTTTTGCTAAGATCAGAGAATGGGCGGCACTCTCCGCTGCATCTGCCACACTATCCACTAGCTCAGATAATCTAGCGTAATCCCCTCTGTTAACCGGTAAAAATGCGCCTTGATAAAGCATTGTCTCTATTTCTCTCCTTAAAGTATCTGCTTCCCTCTCCAGTTCTTCAACTTCTTTCATTAGAGCCTCTGCCCTCTCAACTTCTCCATTGAGATAAGCTTCCACAAGTTCTCTAAGTTTTATTATGGTGGAATTTACCGCATCAAGATGTCTGTCAATTGTTGCAAAAACATTATTTTCCTTCCCTCCAAATATGGGCATATCTCATCCCCAGTATACTATCAATGGGAGTCTTTATTTAGTTTGTGACTCCTTAGCCTTTACCAAACTCCAGAGTGCAAAGTTTAGGGGAGTTTTTAGCCCTATTTCCTCACCGTATTCGATGATTTTACCATTTATAAAGTCTATTTCTGTCATTTTGCCCCTTCTTATGTCCTGAAGCATGGAGTTATAGTTCTCTCTTGTTCTCTTAAGGGTTTCGAGGAGAAGTTCCATTGGATGCATATCGAACTCAATCCCCCATTGAGTAGCGACCTGACAGCCTTCCTTCACCACTTCCATCGCCAAGGTTAAGAGATAATCATTTTCCAGAATATCGCCATTTTTGACTTCCATAATAGCTCCAATTGGGTTTATTGCGGAGTTAACTATAGCCTTAGCCCACTTCCATCCTGCTATGTTCTCACTAATCTCCGCCTCTAGCCCGGCTTTCTTAAAAAGGGCAACAAGCCTTTCTGCAAATTCTCCTTTTCCCTTAGGGTAATTTCCGATTATTGTTATTCCCTTTCCAGTCCATCTAACAACTCCCCATCTCTCAAGGGTTGCCCCATTGGTAGTTATCCCGCCCAGAACATTTTTTGTGTATTTTAATGCTTCATCCTCGTTCCCAAGCCCGTTTTGAATGCTTAGTATCCATGTGTTTTCTCCTATGCTTTCTTTGGCACATTGTAAGGCATAAGCAGAGGAATAGGATTTTGTTGCTAGGATTATCAAGTCCGGAGGCTCTGGAGGAGTTTCGGTAACGGCTCTCGGATACACTGTGAACTCCTCAGCCCCAACAACCATGAGACCATTATTGTTTATAGCCTCTACATGTTCTTTCCGACCTATCAGCGTCACATCTTCCCCAATTCTCGTTAAAAGTGCGCCAAAAAGGGAACCTATGGAACCTGCACCGAGAACGTAAATTTTCATCCTTTCATCACCTTCCTTAGTGGAAATAACGAGTAAACGGACAATGTAAGAGAAATTGCAAAGAATACCCACCAGTAGCCCCGAAGTGAGTAGTTAAACGTGTAGATTGTGTAGGAAAGGGCCGTGTAAAACATTGCCAAGAGAGGAATTCCGCCGATTGAAAGTTTTCTGTTTTTGAGAAAGAGCAACAAAATCCCAACAATTGCTAAAGAAAATATGCAAGGCTTTATTTCATCTGGCCACACGATATTTAAAGTTCTTAGCAGAGTAGCTAAAGAAACAAGCCCGATGCCAATGTTGATGACTCTTTCAGCTAAGCTAACCGGCTGGCTCGCTTTGGGGAGAGCAAAAATTATGGCAACAAGTGAGAGCAAAAGGCCTATAGCAAGGAATAAGGGAATCTTAACATCTGCCCAGTAGAATATGTCAACCATAAACGCCGAGGATAGGGAAACTCCTCCAAAAAATCTTGAGTTTTTATTCAAGTAGGCAACCGAGAGAAGTGCTATGAGAAGGGGAGAAAGATAAAACAATCCAGGGCTATCACCCAACTTACTCGGGAGCTCTCTTATCATTCCATAAACAAAAACTGCAAGGGATAGGAGATATATGCCTATTGGCAGAGTCTTTTTCACAATATTCACCGTAACCATTTTAATACATTCCCTTAAATATCTTGCAGTCATGGAGCTGACGGTAATACTCGTTGAGGTCGAATATCCCATAAACCTCGGAGCTATTGCAAGGGTTATGAAAAACTTTGGGGTAAAGGAGCTTATCTTAGTTAATCCCAAGGTTAGTCCTAATGACAAAACAGCTAGAAAATTTGCCGTCCATGCTGTAGATGTTTTGGAAAATGCAATACTCGTTGATTCACTTGACGAAGCCCTTAAAATGGTAGATCTAGCTGTAGGAACTAGTGGGATAGCGGGAGGAGACTATATTCCGGAGAGAACTCCCATAACACCGGAAGAATTCGCAAAGAGGGCTTTTCTTTACGATGGGAGTATTGGGCTAGTTTTTGGGAGGGAAAGCAGGGGATTGGACAATGAAGAACTTAAAAAGCTAGATTTTACAGTTACAATTCCTACCAGCGAAGAATACCCAGTAATGAACTTGAGCCATGCTGTCGCTGTGGTACTGTACGAGATTTACAAGCAAAGAACAAAGGCTGAAGTTGTAGAGGTAAAAGAGAAGCTTAGAAAGTCTACAAAGGAAGAGAGAATCAGATTGGTTAGACTTTGGGAAAAGCTCTTAAACACTTTGGAGTATCCAAAGGATTTGGAAAGACGAAAACTCTCTGTGTTAATGTTCCAGCGTTTTCTGGGAAGAGGGTTTATATACGCAAAGGAGATACACTCCATGTATGGGCCTCTAAGAAAAGCCATTGAAAGATTGGAGAGATGTAAAGATGATTGCTATTGATTCATTCAAAATAGGCGGAAGAGAAATACAGATAGCCGCAATCTATGAAGAGAAAATTCAAGGCATAGCTTTTTCCCTTGATGGAGAAGAGTTTCTTCGAGAAAGAATTAGGGGTTTGGCAAAACACTTACAAAAGCGTGGTGTGAATGTTGATCTAAGGGAAAAGGAGAGCGACTTTCCTCAACTGGTTTACAAGGTTCTTGTGGGGGAAATTAAAAACGAAGAAGCACTGGAGTACCTTAGCTTTGAGGGAACCACTCCCTTTGAGAAGAAAGTTTACGAGACGCTTACAAAAAAGGTTAAAAGAGGGGAAGTCATAAAATACGGTGAGCTTGCTAAAATGCTCAAGAGCTCACCAAGAGCCGTCGGAGGGGCAATGAAAAGAAACCCCTATCCTATAGTGGTTCCCTGTCATAGAGTTGTTGCATCAAGCGGCTTAGGATGGTACACTCCAAAAATAGACTACAAAAAGTTTTTACTCATGCTGGAGGGGGTGAAAAAATGGACAAGCTAAAACTCTACCTCATAGGGTTCCTCGTGGCTATTATTGCGATAGCAGCAGGCATAATATACAAATGGGGCTTCTGGATGCTGGTTAGGATAGTGCTGAGCTTAGGATTTTTAGGATTAACTCTAATGCTTGGATTTTTCTTGGCATTGACACTTTACGCAGAAAGCTGGAAGTACGCTGGGCTTTTAGTAATTCCAACAGCATTAAGTGCCTATGCAACGTATCTAAGCATTACATGGCAGAAGCTAAAGATAGTTGGTGGAATAATAGTCCTCTTTGTTCTCGGGCTTGCGTTTGGTATATGGTACATAAGTGAACCCGATTTGAGCTTAACTGACCGCTTTAGAAGTGCTGAAAGTCTTGAGAGGGCTGGCAAATATAAGGCCGCTGCAAGAAAATATGAAAAGAAAGGGAACTACTTAAAAGCCGCAGAGATGTATGAAAAGCTTGGCTGGATGGAAAGCGCAGCTTGGGCATATGAAAAGGCTGAAAAATACGAAAGAGCTGCAGAGATCTATGAGCAGCTTTACGAGAAGGAAAAAGACACCTACTACCTCAAAGAGGCTCACGAGTACTGGAAAAAGGCTGGCAACATGGAGAGAGCCGCAAAAGCGTTAGAGAGATATGCCGAGGAAGAGCCGTGGTTCTGGGAAGATGTTGCAAAGCTTTATGAAGAGCTTGGCAATGAGGAAAAAGCAAGAGAAGCCTGGGAAAAAGCTTTGGAATACTACAAAGGTGAAGCCCAAGAAGAGGGCGTCTTCTGGGAGGATGTTGGCAATATAGCGAGGAAGCTTGGAAACGAAGAGCTTGCAAAAGAGGCTTATCAAAAATTCCTTGAATACTGCTTAAAAGAGGCCGAAGAAGACCCCATGTGGTGGAAGCACGTTGCAGAGGCTTATGAATACTTGGGAGAAAAAGAGAAGGCTGAAGAAGCGAGGAAGAAGTACGAAGAATATAGGCAAAGAATAATGAAAAGCAACGAAGAAACTTCAAACTTCCCTGATAACGCCAAAAAAGATGAAGAATAAAAAACTTTATTTTATATCTACCTTTTTTGAAATTTTTTATAATGACTTCCAAAATAAGCTAAAATTTGTCAACAACTGCCTTTATAACCAAAATATTTTTTAACATATAAAGCAGAGTATCCAATCCGTGAGGGGATAATTATGGAGAGTGAAATCGAGGAGAAAGTTAAACTCAACATAATTAAAATTTCAAAGATGCCACTCAAGTTAATTATGGAAAAAGACTTCCTAAAACTCTCTCCAGAGGACAAAATTAAAACCCTAATTAAAAAAATTGGAGTACAGAACATGTGCTGTCATAACTGATGAAGATGAAAGACTTCTTGGGTTTATCTCTACTGATGAATTGATAAATCTCATAGTCCCCCCTTCTGATTACATTTTGGTGGGAATTGACGCAATAAAAGAAGCTCACTTTGACTGGGAAAGGCCAGTTAAGGAAATAATGAACACAAGACCCTTAACTCTAAAACCCGATGATAAACTTGGATATGCCCTTGAGATGATGCTTGAAACCGGTATAAAACAATTTCCGGTTGTTGAAAGAGGAGGAAAGGTCGTTGGAACATTCTCAGCCCAATCAATAATACGACTTCTTCGGATTTTTGCCCGGTGAGGAGAGATGCAAGTAGAATTGATAATGTATATTTCCCTTATGTTAGCCATTGCTGAAACATTTGGGTGGATATTTGCAAGAATAGGGCAACCAGTTGTTCTTGGTCAAATAATTGGGGGAATACTACTCGGAACGTTCTTTCCTCCAACAGAGGAAGTCAAAGATATCTCAATGGTGGGAGTTCTCCTTCTTCTCTTTCTTGCAGGCCTTGAAAGCAGTGTTGATGAGCTCAAAGAAGCCGGGAGAGCTGGTGTCTCGGTGGCAGGAATAGGGGTTTTCATTGCTTTTTTAATTGGATTTGCCATCGTTTATCCGTTTAAGGGATTTAACCAAGCACTCATATATGGGGCTCTTACGACCCCAACAAGTGTTAGCCTGACTGTTAGAGTTCTCATGGAACTTGATGCCCTAAAAACTCGGGAGGGGATGACTATCTTAACTGCTGCAATAGTTGATGACATCCTTGGTATTATTATCCTGACAGTTATCATCTCACTGCTAGTTCAGGGAAGTGTTCATTATACCGTTATAGCCTCAATCATTTTGAGGGTAATATTCTTTCTTGCAGTTGCTCTCTACATTGTTCCTCCAGCAATAGACCGGCTCTTAAAGAAAGTAGTTCACTTAGGATTTGCCGATTCCACAATAACACTCTCAATGGCGGTACTATTCGCCTTTGCTTATTTTGCCGAACACATGAATCTTGCATCAATACTAGGGGCTTACCTATTTGGACTAGCACTTAGCGAAACTGAGTTTAGAAAACCGATATTTGAACACACTCGTATTATTGCTCATGCTATCTTTATCCCTTTGTTTTTTGTTGATGTGGGAATGAACATGCCAATGCAGGATATTAAATCAATAGGCTTCTTTGCCATTGTATTCTCTTTGGGAGCAATAGTTAGTAAAGTAATTGGTTGTGGTCTTGGAGCTCTTGTAGGAGGTTTAACTCTTAAGGAGTCTATTAGAATAGGAGTGGGAATGATCCCTCGAATGGGTGTAGAACTTGCAATGCTGACTGTAGCGCTCAATGAAGGGATAGTAGGAAAAGAGGCATATATCGTTATAGTTTTGATGATATTCCTTACTACCCTCGTTACTCCACCTTTCCTTAAAATAAGTTTCGGCAAACAGGTTGAGGAAGAGGAGTTAACAGAAATCTTTGAGATGGGATATTAGTTTATAAAGAAAGTAAACCCAGAATAGACTTTAAACTTCCCGGAAGAGGAGAAGAAATCTTGATGACATTTTCATTTTTGGGAAACCGTTATATATCCTTTTTTTGATTCCTTTCTGGTGGTAAGTATGATGCCAATGAAGGGTATGAACCCCAAACAAATGCAGAAGCTCATGAAACAGCTTGGAATTAAGATGGAAGAGCTTGAGGGAGTTAAGGAGGTCATAATAAGACTTGAAAACAAAGAAATCGTTATCAAAGACGCTGCAGTAACCGTAATAACAGCTATGGGAGAGAAGAGCTACCAAATAGTGGGCAAGGAGGAAGTCAGAGAAGTTCTCAACATTCCCGAAGAGGACATAAAACTCGTTATGGAGCAGGCAGGCGTTGACTACGAGACGGCCAAAAAAGCATTGGAAGAAACAAAAGGAGACCTGGCAGAGGCAATATTAAAACTCCAAGAATCTTAGATTTACTCTTCCTTATGTTCCTTTTCAAATGCTTCAATTGCTTTCATTAGAGGAATTAAATGCATTAGAGCAGGTCCCCCAGCCATTAGAACTGCTACCAATCCGGCCTCTATAAGTTCCTCCTTCTTTGCTCCCGCTTCCATGGCCTTTTGGGTGTGCAAATAGATACACCACTCACAACCGGCAGCTATCCCCAAAGCCAAAGCTATAAGTTCTTTTTCTCTTGTTGTTAAAGCTTTTGTCTCAGCAACTTCCCTCAAAAACCTTGAAAAGGCTGATATTTCCTTTGGGTGCTGCTTTCCAAGTGTTTGCAGAAGTTCCTCTATTTCCTTAAGTTTTGTCTGTACGTCTTCACACTCCATAATACCACCGTGTAAAATTAGTTTTTTGAGTATAAATACCTATCCAAAAGAATATAAACCCCTTTGCTTAGCTCCAATCGATGAGAGCTATTGGAGTAATAAGACACTCACCCAATAGAAGGGTCAATAAAGAAGAGTTCGAGGAGCTTTTGAGAAGTGCCGGTTATGAAATTCTCGCAATAGTTGAACAAACCAGGGAAGAACACCCCAAGTATAACATAGGACCCGGAAAGCTCCAAGAAGTGAAGGAACTCATAAAAGAGCTCAACCCTGATAGGATAATATTTGCAAATCCACTCACCCCTTCCCAGTCCTTCAACATAACAAAAGAGCTTAAAATTGACGTCATTGACAAGTGGCAGCTTGTTCTTGAGATATTTGAGAAGAGAGCACATTCAAAAGAAGCCAAGCTTCAGGTCGAGCTGGCAAACCTCCAATACGAGTTGCCCCTTGTAAAAGAAGCCATTAGGAGAATTAAGCTTGGAGATAGGGCGGGTTTCAAAGGTATGGGTGAATATCAGACGCAGCAGTATCTGAAGCACATCCGCTACAGAATGGGGAAAATAAGAAAAGAGCTTGAAAAGGTTAAAGCAGATAGAGAAGTAAAAAGAAAGAGAAGAGAAGAAGTTGGATTTATACTTGTTGCTTTAGCAGGCTATACAAACGCTGGTAAGTCAACTCTCTTAAATGCACTAGCAGATGAGAATATAGAGGCAAAGACACAGATGTTCACAACCCTTGACACGACCACAAGAAGGTTTACAATAAACGGAAAAAGAGCCTTGATAACCGATACCGTTGGTTTTATAGATGACCTTCCGCCTTTTATAGTTGAAGCTTTTCATTCAACCCTTGAGGAAATAGTGAGGGCAGATATTGTCCTTCTTGTTTTGGATTCAAGCGAACCTTGGAGAGAGATAAAGAGAAAGTTTTTAGCATCGATAGAAGTGCTAAAAGAACTCAAAGCATTGGATAAGCCCATCTTAGTCGTTCTAAACAAGAAAGACCTTACAAGCGAGGAAGACCTTTCAGACAAAAAGAAGGCAATTGAGGAATTGATCAGCAGAAAGGGAATAACCGTAAGTGGGATCGCCTCAATATCTGCAAAGGAGAGGGATCTGGAAGAACTCTACACCGCCCTTGAGGAGGTAATGTTCACCCTTCCGAAATACAGGCTCTTTGAGATTCTTGTCAAGGAAAGGGAGAAGGTACCAAAGGTAATAGCTTTAATAAACTCCATAGGGGAAATCTTAGATGTAAAATACGGCGAAACGACGAGGATTTCAGCCTACATTCAGGTGGGTATGATAAAAAGCCTTACAAAAATGGGAGTAGAGCTAAAGCATCCGAGCTAGTTATTCTATCGGCACGCCATCTTTTGTTCTTGGAGCCAGCCACTTCATTAGCCTTTGCGGATCCTTTGTTCTTATTATTATCGTTATCGGACCTAAGGGAGATTCCTCGTTAAAGTTGACCTTGCCCACATATGCGACCTGCTTGTGCACCTTAATTATTATCTCTTCCCCAAAGTAACCTTCTTCCAGCATTGCTCTCGCTGTATCAAGAATCTGCTGTCCCCTGAAGAGTTCATAAAGTCTCTGAAGTGCTTTTTTATCCTTCGTCTTTCCTACTAAAAGGATGTAATCCCCTTTGTCAAACGCCTCAAACTCGAGGGGTGACACTAAGTTAAGCATAGCCTTCTTAACCTTCTCAATGTCCTCCGTAGGATAAACGTAAGCTTCAACCTCAACTTCCTCAAACATCTCGCCCACCAGTGATAATTAGAGAGACGGTTTTTGAACTTTTCCACACTACCTACCGAAAGCATTTTATTACGATAAAAGTCATCTAAATTGGTGAAAAACATGGGAAGGATTGAAGCCATCAAAAAATATTTAGAAGAGAACGAAGTTGAGGCTGCTTTAATAACAAGTGCTCCAAACCTCTTCTACTTCACAAACGCCGCGCCCTTGGTTGGTGGCTATCTTGTAGTAACCCTAGAGGAAGAAACTCTACTTGTCCCTGAACTCGAGTACGAGCAGGCAAAAGAGGAAGCTAGGGTCGGCGTTGAGAAGTTCAAGAAAATGGACGAGCTCTATGAATACCTCAAGCGCTTTAAATCGCTTGCAGTTGAAGGCAACATGAGCATTTCCTTCCAAAATGCCTTGAAGGAAAAAGCCGGGGTTAAAGAATTCAAGCTTTTGGACGATGTAATAAAGGAGCTCAGGATGATAAAGAGCGAAGAGGAAATAAAGCTTATCGAAGACGCATGCAGGCTGGCGGATATAGGGGTTATGACTGCCATAGAGGAGATAAGCGAAGGAAAGCGCGAGAAAGAGATTGCCGCTAAGGTTGAATATGTGATGAAACTCGAAGGTGCTGAGAAACCAGCTTTTGACACGATAATTGCAAGCGGTTACCGCTCCGCCCTGCCTCATGGAGTTGCAAGCGACAAAAGGATTGAGAAGGGGGATCTCGTTGTCATAGATCTTGGAGCCCTATATAGGCACTACAACTCCGACATAACGAGGACAATAGTTGTGGGTACTCCAAATGAAAAGCAGAGGGAGATTTATGAGATAGTCCTCGAAGCTCAAAAGAAAGCCGTCGAAGCTGCAAAGCCAGGAATGACTGCAAAAGAACTCGACAGCGTTGCGAGAAAGGTAATAGAGGAGTACGGCTATGGTGACAAGTTCATCCATTCCCTCGGACATGGAATAGGACTTCAGGTTCACGAGTGGCCTAGAGTTTCTCAGCAAGATGAGACCGTGCTGAAAGAAGGCATGGTAATCACGATAGAGCCGGGGATATATATTCCAAAGTTTGGCGGCGTTAGGATTGAGGATACCGTCGTTATAACAAAGAACGGTGCGAAAAGATTAACAAAAACAGACAGGGAGCTTATTTGAGCCTTAATGGGGCTTTGACCTTTTCTTTTTATCCTATAACTTCCCCCATGAGGTATGTCGAGGTTGCTTTTGTAACCTTTACCCTCACGAATTCTCCAAGGGGGGCATCGGGAAGTATTATATCCTTATAGTTCATTGTCCTTCCTTCTATTCCTCCTTTTTCTCCCGGAGAGTGTGTCAAAACTTCTACTTCTCTGCCTATGTATCTTTTGTTTATCTCGTAGCTTATTGCAAGCCTTAATCTGTGCAGATAGCGGGAGCGCTCCTTTACCTTCCACCCCACTATTTGTCCTTCCATTTTTGCCGCTAATGTTCCAGGTCTTGGTGAAAAGCGTGAAACGTTTATCTTGTCCGGTTTTATCCTCTTAACCAGCTCTACCGTATTCTGGAAGGCTTCTTCGCTTTCTCCTGGAAAACCAACTATTATATCGGTGTTCAAGTTGAGGTCTTTGATGTGCTTTCTGAATTCTTTAACTATTTCTTCAAATTCCTCAACCGTATACGTTCTTCCCATTTTCCTTAGAATTTCATTGTCGCCGCTCTGCACCGGCAAATGCAGGAACTTGTATATTTTCTCATCCTTGTAAACCTCTATAAGCTCATCTAGTATTTTGATTGCATTGTTGGGGTTCATCATACCAACCCTTACCCTAAAATCGCCCTCTATTGTCGTAATCTCATCCAAAAGCCTTGCTAGGTTTGTGCCTATGTCGAAGCCATAGCAACCGGTGTCTTCGCTTGAGAGCTGAATCTCCTTATATCCTTTAGCTACAGCATCTTTTACCCATTTCACAATGAGCTCGGGTTTATAGCTCTTTAAAACTCCCCTCGCAAATCTTGTGGCACAATACGTGCAGGCATTCAAGCACCCTTCGCTTATCGGAACTACAAAAACAACGCCTCCCTTCCAAATTCTGGGGAGTTCTAATTTGTCAATGCTCCTCTCTTTCCACCCTTCAACACTGATTAGCTTTTCTCCCTTCTCTGCCAATTGTATGGCTTCAACAATTCTGTCTATGCTTTTAACCCCAAGAATTCCAGAGGCTCTCTCATCTATTGCATCTGGATTAACGTGTGGCAAACAGCCCGTCACTATAACCTTTTTTCCACTATCAATGAGCTCTTTAATCCTTTTGCTCATGTGCTTTTCCGTTGGGTCTTTGACGGCACAGGTGTTAACAACAACATACTCCGCACTATCCAAGTCCGCTATCTCATAGCCCGCTTTGAGCAGCAGGGCTTCCATAATCTCTGCATCTGCCTTGTTCCTTGTGCACCCATAAGTTTCTATGTGAACTCTCATCGCAATCCAATCCCTTAGAGCATTTAAAAAGATATGGTAGCAAAGATGGGTATTTAAACTTCCGGGAGAATTAAAAATGATGCCGGATGAGAGTGTGCATACTCTACGATTCCAAGCACGGGACGACGGAAAAGGTTGCAAGGGCAATAAAAGAAGCGATTGAGGAATATGCAAGTGTAGAGGTCAAAAGGGTAAGTGAAGTAACGACCCTTGGAGACTGTGAGCTCGTTATCGTAGGAACGCCAATTTACTATGAAAAACCTCTAAAAAGCATTCTTGAGTTTTTGGAAAAGCACTCCGAGGAGCTTGAGAAGAAAAAGGTGGCGATTTTTATTGTCTGCTTTGCAGTTGCATTTAGGAGCCTTGTCAGATGGCATATTCAAAACCACTACATAAAGCCCTTAAAGGAGAGAATTCGGGGAGAAATCGTTGGTACCCTCATGTTAAGAGGCGGCATTGGAAATATAGGAGAGGGAGAGATAGAGAAAGCAAAGAGATGGGCTTTCAGGCTTTTAGATTTTTGACCTCTTATCCAGAAGCCATAATACGAACCCTATCAAGCCCACAAAGGCCACCATTCCAATCATTGTTATCAATATGTTGGTATACGTTGCAAGGACTCTCGTGAGAATTATTAGGAACGCCATTGCAATGGCAAGGCCTACGATCAAGAAGAGAGTCCCAAGCTCTTCCAGTATTCTCATGACTACCACCCAATCTCAAACGGTATTTCGGCTTTTTCTCCTTTCTCAAGTTTGTGAAGTTCTTTTCTGTAGGCTTCTAGGGGTTTGTCCTCTTTTTTCAAGAAGCGCGCAAAGGTCAGAGGCTCTTTCTCAACCTGGGCAAAAAATTCGGGGTATCTTTTATCTCTAACCACGTGGTGATCTAAGATAATTTCTGCGTTCGTTTCTCTTATTATCTCGTTGAGGTTCTTGAGCCCTGTGTTCCAAGCTTCCTTAACCCGATACCCTTCTAAATATAGAGGTGGGCCTCCTGTGATTAGTACGTCCGGCATCTGCCTGATTATCCACTCTTTCGAGGCTTTGTTTAAAAGCTGAATGTCGCTTGCGTGAATAACCCTTTTCTTCCCATCGTCTACCATAACCATCACGACAAAGCCGAGCTTCGAGCCCTCACTCCCATGGGGAACTGCCGGGGAGAACTCGATTATAAAGTCCCCAAAGTCAAAGAACTTTCCATCCGCATATTCAATCTTTTTCGCTATCTTTTGAGCTTCTTTGAGGAAAGCCCATGCCCTTTTTCGCTGGCTGAAGTTTATGTTTTCTGTGGGATGTTTTATGAGGAGTGTTTTTCCACTGTAAAGTTCCTTCGCTTTTTCCGGAGAAGAACTTTCGTAAATTCCCTCAAAGAACGGCGTATGGTGGTCGTAGTGATAGTGGGAAATTGTTATTATCTGGGCTTTTTTTGAATAACGCTGTATCTTTTCCCTTGCCTTTTGCAGGGCTTCAAGCTCTGCTTTAGCTGGAGGTAAGGAATAACGTTTTGGACCTAATGCCGTTCCAGGATCGATAAGAATGCCCACTTTTCTAACCTCTAGGAAAGTTGCGAGGCTTCTAACACCGAGGCTTTCAGAGGCAAGTGGAATGATCTTCATGGGGACACCTTAAGTTTTAGGCTTTTGATTTTCTTAAACTTAACTTTGAAGTTATAACTTGTAACTTATGACTTAAAAGTTCTAACTGAAAATGCGCCTTAGGATTGCAAGCTGACGTTTACTCCAAGCATCCTCTTCAATAACTACAAGAAGCACTCCATTGTTTATTAGTGCAAAGTCCTTTAATGCAGCTAAAAATTTTACAATGGACTCAAACCCATTGTACATTGCCAGATACTCCAGGCAATCTATTATCACCACACCTTCGAGACCTTTTTCCTTTGCTTCTCTGAAGTATTCACTTGTCATCTGAGCCATGTAGGCAAGATTTGTAGGAGAAATCCTATTTTCTCGCTCCTCGGTGCTTAGGTAGTAGGCATTCCATTTTTCTGGAACGTTTAAGCTTCTAACAAATGCCAGCACCGGGTAATCCTTAAGGTTCTCCTTTATCTGCTCGTACTCCTTTGGGGTGATAAGTCTGGCACCAGGCTCCAAAACAACCCTTGGCTCTATGGGCTCCTCGAAGAACAGAAATTCTTTGGAAGTCACAAGGTTTATCATAAGAAGTGCCATGCCTACAGAGAGAGCAGTGCCGATGAATATCCATACAAACCTAAGGCTGGGAAAACTCAGCCTTACGGGGTAGAGAATAACAAAGATTCCAAATGTAATTGTCACAACGCTGAGGTAAAAGATGTTCCTTTTCTTTTTACCTATTGCCAGGAATACAAAGCCAGAAAATAGGAAGAATATTCCTGAGAGAACGACAAACGGCACCTCGATAGAGGAAAAGCTATAAGAAAGCCCTAAATGAGTTAAGAATATCCCATAAAGGGCAAAGATTGGAGGTATAATTCCTATTAATTCTGGCCTTATTGATGTTTTAATATCCCCATACTCTTTGAAATACATTAGGGTTCCATATATCAAAGTCCCTGAGAAGAAAGAGTAAAAGAGTGCAATCCCTTCTTTATTTCCGGTATAAAAAGCCACCTGCATTAGTATGAAAAACACCCATGCAGCTGACCAAAAAAGGAGCGCTTTTATCCTGTGCTCCAAATATGTGTGAAAGAGCACTCCAAAGGTTCCAGTGGCAACGAATATGCTAAAGACATGAATAAATTTTGCTAGATAGCTTTCATCCATAATAGCTCACCACATTTGAGATCATATTGTCAATTGTAGGAAATAATTAAAAAAATTATGGTCAGAAGGGAAAAAGATTTTTAATCTCATTTTCGCTGAATATTATCGAGGGCCCGTAGCTTAGTCAGGATAGAGCGTCGCCCTCCGGAGGCGAAGGTCGCGGGTTCAAATCCCGCCGGGCCCGCCATAACAGCCCTTACCTGCGTAAGCGCTGGCGGAATGTTAAGTGCTTTTCTAAGGATTTACAATAAATGAACGGGGTTTCTTGTTTACGTGCTCTTTTATGAGGGTTTCACTCGAGAAAGCGTCCTGTGGACGCTAAAATTGGATTGAAACCTGATTGAAAGTGCGTATTTAGGAAGTAAACCCCTCCAAAAGTGCTTTTGAGTAGTGCACAACTGGTTTTTGCCTGTTATTAAGAAGGGAACTCTTTTGGTCAAACTTTTTCCAAAAGTTTGCTTGCCTGCGCGAAGTTTGATCAAGGTTCGTGGTTCCTTTTACCTTGCCCTTCTACTAGGGATTTTTCATTCTAAAAAGCCCTCTTGGGATGGAATTTCACTACAGCAATAAAGAATTTGATGATACCCCTCCACAGAATAAGAATATAAAAATGAAAAGAACGTGATCTGGAAATTCAAGAAGCTCCAAAAAACATGTCTTGTCTTTGCCTCCTTGGATGCTTCATTTCTTTGATCTTTACCCTTGCAGTCCTTTCAATGTCCCTCAGCTTGGGGGATTCCCATGGAGCCACAAAGGTTACGGCTTTTCCTTTCTTGCCTTCTCTTCCGGTTCTGCCAATTCTATGAACATAAGCCTCCGGATTTTGGGGGACTGAATAGTTTATTACATGCGTTAAGTCCTTGACGTCTAACCCTCTTGCCGCAACATCCGTCGCAACCAAGATTTCAGTCTTGCCCCTTCTAAAACGCTCCAAAATCCTTTCTCTTCCCTTTTGAGGGATATCCCCGTTCAAAGCCTCTGCTTTGTACCCTTTAGCCTTAAGCCTAGCTGCCAGTTCTCTTGTCTCCTTTTTTGTCTGGCAGAACACTATCCCATAAAAGTCCTCGTTATTGAGAATCCTGCACAAAAGCTTAAATTTGTTGTTTGGGCGCACTTCAAAGTAGTACTGTTCAACCTGCTCTGGGGCGAGGCTTTTTTCCTGGACTCTTATGACCTCATAATCTTTTAAATACCTCCTTGCCAAGCGAAGGATCTCCCTTGGAATGGTAGCAGAAAACATCAGAACCCTTTTCTCTTCATTTGTATACCTCAAAATTCTCTCGATATCATCTATAAAGCCCATATCTAGCATTCTGTCGGCTTCATCCAGTATAAAGTAGCTCACACCGCTAAGCGAAAGTGTGCCTCTCTCTATGTGGTCTATTACCCTTCCAGGAGTGCCAACAACTATGTGGACACCTTTCCTTAGGCTTTTAATTTGAGGCCCTATGGGCTGACCCCCATAGACTGGAAGAACATAGACTCTCTTTTTTCCTCTCAATGATCTTATTTCATCCACAACCTGGATTGCAAGCTCCCTTGTTGGAGTTATAACTATCGCCTGCACATCCTTTATATCTTCCTCTATGAGCTCTATCAACGGAAGGGCAAACGCGGCGGTTTTACCTGTTCCGGTTTGTGATTGCCCAATTATATCCTTATTTCCACCTAGAAGTCTTGGAATAACTTCTCGCTGGATATCAGTTGGTCTTTTGAACCCTTTTCTTCGTATGGCATTTAAACTGCTTTCTGATAGTCCTAACTTTTCAAAACTCATGTTTACATCTCCTCAAGTTTATGTCCATTAGAGAACAGAACAGTGTATTATCGGATAATTCTAACGTTCCGCGCTCTAACTGGATTTTTCTTTGCATTCTTCCTAACATTTGTCACCTTATAAACGTTTGCAAAGGACAAAGTTCTTAACCCTTAAAGTGTTGAACAATAAAGGTGCTGAATGTGATTAAGGGGTGGAAAGCTTTAGTGTTTCCGTTTTTGCTTGGAGGGCTACTAATAGCTATTGGTATGAACTTTGGAGAAACCTATGAGCCGTACAAGCAGTGGGAGGATGAGATAGCGATAAAGCCCGGCCATGTGTTTATAGAAGAGTGGAAGCTTGCAAAAGGCGTTCTTTTTGAAGTAAATGCCACCGTAGAATGCGGCAACAGGAGCGTTGTCCTTTACGCTGTAGAGAAAGCCTCTGGAAGGGAAATTAATGAGGGAGGCTTATACTTATACTTCAAGACTTCAAAAGAGGGGATATACCAGATATACTATGATAATTCCCAAAGTTCTCTTTTGCCGGCCAAACTTCTCGTGGTTAGAAGGGTGTACCTAATCAAACGCTCCCAGTTTTCGGCATTGTTGATTGGCATTGGTAGTGCGCTCGTAATTGTTATCGGGCCGTTTTTTGTCCTCAAGAAAAGTACGATTCTTCAAAAGAGATTTAAGAAAAAGGTGGATTAGATGAATTATAGGTGGTGAGCAAAATGAGAAAGATGTTGCCTATTTTATTTATAGGACTATTAGTTTTTGCAGTCGGATGTACTCAAACCTCCACCACGACTTCAACAACTACTCAAGGAGGAATAGACTTTAGCTCCTACAACAGGGGAGAAATAATCCAAAAATGGGCGGAGATATTCAGCACTGAGACAGTTTATGTAAGCGAGGGATATGAAGAGCTTGCAAAGCACTACTTCCCAAATGCTCAAATTAAGACTAAAAACGAGTTTGAAAGTGGTATAGCGATCTTATCTCCGGAAGATGCAAGGGAGCTTCTTAGAGGAAAGCCCATTGTCACAACTCCAAGGGAGTATTTTGGATATGTGGTCTACAAGTCTGGGATCAAATTCGTTGGTGAGGAGATAGGGACTATAATTGCATACAAAGAAAACGGCAAGGATAGGCTTATTTTCACAGGGAATGGAAAATCTGGGATAGGTGCGGCTTTAAAATTTGCAGAAGAGTTAAAAGAGGGGAGAGAGTTAAATCCTTCTGTTGTTCTGAGGAGAGGTGACTTCGAAGGAGTAGTCATTAAAGTGATAGGGGATAACGACTGGGATGGAATAAAAGATAATGACGAATACTGGCTCCTAAAGGAGATATACGTGGAAGAGCCCTTCATTTACAGCTGGAGAATCGTTAAAGGAGAGAACATAACTGTAAGCGGAGGCTTTATAAGACTTGTAAACGGCTCAAAAGTCCATATAAAAGCCCTTGGATTCAACGTAAGCGTTAAGGTCAAGGATCCGAAAGGCGTCCAGATAACCTACGTAATCGAGAACATAAATCCCCAGTTCGTTGAGTATCCAAACGGGGCTAAGGTAGGAGATACTTGGATAGAGCTTACCACGAGTGAGGACTTCTCTATAACTCCCAAAGAAGTGGAGAGCTTCACGTTCTTGGCATTTGGCGACCACAGACCTGGAAGCGGGACAAAGCAGCCGGAGGTATTCTTCAAGATAAGAGACCTCATGAACGAAGATACTGGAGCTTTTATAATTGACAGCGGAGATTTGGTCTACTCGGGGAAAGTTGAAGAGTGGGCAGAGCTGTTGAAGGAGTGGAAGTTCAACAAGCCCGTGTTTGTTGCTCCCGGAAATCACGAATACCAAGGAGAAGGAAAGAACATCTATCACAAGTTCTTTGGACCAACAGATTATTCCTTTGTTCTTGGCAAATATTACTTCATCTTTGCCAATAACGTTGAGAACAACTACAAGCTAACATCCGCTCAGTGGGCGTGGCTTGAAAAAGAGCTTGGAAAAGCAAAAGCCTTAGGCAAAAGACCTGTTATAGTTATGCACACACCTCCAATAGATCCCAGGCCTGAGGGAGACCATGCAATGAATCCAACGGATGCCAAAAAACTCTTAGAGCTCATGAAGGAATATAACGCCTTTGGAGTGTTTGGGCACATCCACATCTACTGGTACGGCGAAAAGGATGGTGTGAAAATGGTGATAACCGGCGGCGGAGGGGCACCACCATATGCAAAACCCGACGAAGGAGGCTTCTACCACTACGTAAGGATAAACGCAGGAGATACCATAGCTGTAGAGCCTGTGAAAGTCGAATAGTTCTTTTTCCCTTTTCTATATATTCTATATAGTCAACTGTATCCAGCTATATTCTATTGCGGCAAAGTATTTATATACATCATATTTAGCCTGCTCTGGTGATGAAAATGATCGAGCTACTTAGTGATCCCTGGTTGTTCATCACAATTGCGGTTGGCCTTTTTATGGCATGGGCAATAGGTGCAAACGATGCTGCAAACTCAATGAGTACAGCCGTTGGAGCCGGAGCAATAACACCAAAGCAGGCAGTTATAATAGCGGGCGTGCTTGAATTCACAGGTGCTTATCTCTTCGGAAAAAGCGTTACCGAAACTGTTAGGAAAGGAATAATCGATGCGTCTCAAATAAGCGATCCAAATGTTATTGTTTATGGCTCTATTGCCGCCCTTCTTGCGGCCTCGCTATGGTTGCTGTTTGCATCAAAGTTTGGATTGCCAGTGTCAACGACCCACTCCATTATAGGAGGCATAGTTGGTTATGGTATGGTATATGCCGGAACTTCAATAGTGAATTGGGGCAAGATGGCACAAGTAGTTGCCAGCTGGATACTCTCTCCGATATTTGGCGCAATAGTTGCATTCGTCGTCATAAAACTTGTCTCTAAAACCATACTCCAGCAAAAAGATCCAATAGAAAGCGCTAAAAAATGGGCGCCTGTGTGGATAGGACTTGCATTTGTTGTCATAGGCTCAATGTTCTATATCAAGGTTATGCATGGGAAGTCTCTTTTCATTGCGGTGAGTAGATACGGTCTTGCGGCAGGAATCGGAGCGTTTTTGGTCAGCTTTGCACTTTTGAGAAGAAACTTCAAAGCGACCGATCCATACTGGGGGGCTGAGGCGATATTTAGAAAGGTCCAAGTGCTAACCTCCGCCTATGTTGCTCTCTCCCACGGTGCAAACGATGTTGCAAATGCAGTCGGACCTGTTGCGGCAGTTTATGCAGTAGCAACTATGGGGTTAGCTGGAATGAAGGTTCCAGTGCCAAGATGGATTTTAGCGATGGGTGGTTTAGGAATAGCCATAGGAGTAGCAACTTATGGATACAAGGTTATGGAAACCGTTGGAAGGAAAATCACCGAGCTGACAAACACGAGAGGATTTAGCATAGATTTCTCCGCTGCAACAGTAGTGCTGGTAGCCTCTTGGTTGGGACTGCCAATTTCCACAACACACACCGTTGTAGGAGCCGTTATAGGTGTGGGTCTGGCAAGAGGAGTAAAAGCAATAAACAAGGACATCGTTAAGGATATAGTCATATCTTGGTTTGTAACCGTGCCTGTGGCGGCTATAATTGCGGGCATTGTGTTTAAGATACTAATGATTGTGGGGTGAAAATGATGCAGGTCTGGACAAAATTATTCGCTAAAAGCCCGTTTAAGCCTTTAATAAAGCACGCTGAAGTTGTTTTAGAGACTGTAGAAACTCTTGAGAGGGCCCTTGAGGCATGGGATAAAGGAGAATACGAGGCAATGAGAGAATACGCGAGGAAAGTAGATGATCTCGAGGACTTTGCCGACAAAATCAAAGAGGAGATAAGGGATAGCTTAAGTTCAAAACTCTTTATGCCCGTTAACCGGGGAGACATCTTAAGGTATCTTCAGATGCAGGATAAAATAGCAGATGCCGCTGAGAACACTGCAAAGTGGCTTCTAGTTAGAGACCCAAACGATACTCCCGAAGACCTCAAGGAGGAAGTGAGAAGTCTAATAATGAAGATGAGTCAGGAAAGCATCAAAGCAGCAAAACTCGTCTATGAGGCAATAGTTCAAATGGATAGAGTTATAGAGAGCGGGTTCGGTGAGAAAGAAATCGAGAGGGAGTACGAAATAATCAAGGAAATAGAAGGCGTTGAGCACAAAATAGATGAACTCGATACCAAGTTCATGGAGATAATTTTCAAAAACTCTTCCAGGTTAGAGTGGGGACTTGGAATGTATCTCCTCAACATTGCAAAAACGCTAAGCAACATATCGGATAGAGCAAAAGACGCAGCAGAGAGAATAAGACTAATGATGAACAAATGAACTTCTCTGGTTTTCTGCTTTTTTAAGTTTTTGTTCAGTTCTCAAGGAAAAGTAAGAAGAGAAAACTTCAGATAGCTATCATGGTTGAGGTCATTTGTATTTCGGGCATCTTCCTTATTCTTTCTGTTATGAAGTGGTCGAGATCTTTGAGCGTATCTGTCTCAACCTTAACTATAAGGTCATACTCTCCATAAACCACATATGCTTCCTTTACTTCCGGATAGGTAAGAAGTTTCTCCATAACTTCCCTTTCCTTTCCAGCGGCCGTCACCATCAAAATAAACGCCGTCACCATAGCTTACCACCAATAATATTTGGTTTTTTGAGTATTTAAGCTTATCGTCATTGATAAGGAAAAAATGACAAATTAGGGGAAGCTAATTATTCCAAAGATAGCGCCTTTAAAACATCTTTTGCCGACACATACTCTTTTGGAATCTTAATTCTCACGGTCTTTTTAGGATCCACCAGCTGGCTTATCTCAACGTCCAAAATAAGGCTCCCCAGCATGTATGCTTCTTCCCAGCTTAATCCTAAGGCTTTTTGAAGGACTTTAACACCGAGTTCAGTTGTCTGCCTAATAGCATCCCATAAATCTTCCTCGGAAACGAGTATATACAAGGAGCCTTCTGTTTCAAGTACCGGATATGGAGGAGCCATTCCTTTTACAATGCCAACCCTTACCGTCACCTTTCCCGAGACTTCACAAGCTGAGACGCAGATTTCCCCATCTCCCATTACCGCGTGTAGGTCTCCAATAGCCAGCAATCCTCCCTCAACGAAGACGGGCAGATAAAGAGTGGTGCCTTTTCTTATGAGTTTGGTGTCCATGTTTCCACCGTGCTTGCCGGGTTCGCCACATGGAATTTCTTTTAGAGATGCAACGCCGATAACTCCTATCATAGGCTTTGCAGGTATTCTAAGATCTCCAAAATAGACAAAGCCGTCTTTGATTTTGCAGACTTTAGTTTTCGGCTCTTTAACCATATCCCCTAAAACTCCTGCATTTGGTGCAATAACAACCACTCCCTTGTCTGCCACTTCTATATCCAGAATCTCAACCTTTAAGGCATCTCCTGGTTTTGCACCTTTTACGTAAAGTGGCCCTGTTGCGGGATTTACCTTTGAGAAGTCCACAGCTGCAAGGGTTTGCTCCTCTGAGGTTATCTGGTTGGAAAGAGCATCCAAAGTCTCAAAAACCACTATCTCTCCGTTTTCTGCTTCTGCAGCTGGTCTAAGATTTGGCCCAAAGGCAAAAATATGCTTGGACTTATCTATAAAGAGCATGTACACCACCAGCTTTAAAATATCCCAGCAATGTTAATTAAACTATCGGGGAAGAAAAATGGAGCATCTCATAAGTCAGAAGGAGCTCGAGAAGTTCAAAGAACTTCTCGGGAAAAGGGGAGTTAAGCTCGAAAAATTCTACTCTAAAGGAACAACTAGCTTAGTGTTTACTGGAAATGCAGAGGGCAAAAAGGTTATCATAAAGCTCGAGAGACCTGATTCACCGAGAAAGAACTTCAAGAGGGAAGCAGAAATCCTGAAGTTTCTTGAAAGAGAAGAAATAACGCCACGTTTGGTGGATTATGGTGTTTTTGAGGGGAGAGAATTTCTCGTTAGAGAGTTTGCCGAAGGTGAGCCCCTGCTTTATGCAACTCCTCGAAAAAAGCACATACTTCAGATACTTGAAAAAACGTATCGGCTCGATGTTCTAGGCATTGATCACGGGCAGATACAGGGAGGAAAGCACATTATAATCAACGATACCGTCTGGATAATCGACTTTGAAAAAGCGGGCTTTAGAAAGCCAAAGAACGTAACCTCTGCCATGGCAATGATATTTCTCAACGACAACATTATCGCAAAAAGGGTTAGGGAAAAATTTAACCTAGATACTCGCTTCCTAAACGCTTTACGAGAGGCGTTGAGGGAATATAAGAGGACGAAAAACATTGAGAAGATCAGGGAGCTACTTTCTAGTCTTTAATCTGTCCCATCCCCATATTGAAAGGGGAATCAAAAACGCCGCAATAATGAGCCCTATTCTTGGATCAATGAGATACTCAAAGAGGAGGATTATGAAAATCGTTATGCCGATCATAACAAACAAGTCTCGATCAAAAATTCTAGATTTTGCGAGGAGGTTCATCTCCCTGGAGATGTAAGCAAGATACAGAGGGATTCCCAAGGCAGCTATTGCTACACCAACATAGCTTTTGGAGACGATTGAAACAATTAGGCCGATTAAAAGTATCCCCAAGACAGCGTATTCACTCTTCATGGAGTAGAGGTCATCAATTAACTTTAAATAATTTAGGGCTTATTTTATATTTAGGTGATAGCGTTATGAGTAAGATCGAATGGAATGAAAACACCTTCTCTAAGTTTGCCTATTTGAGTGACCCGAGGATATCAAAGGATGGGAAGAAGGTTGCATACGTCCTAACAAAGGCAAACCTAAAGGACAACAAGTATGAAAACACTATAGTGGTTGAAGAGGTTGAAGAAGGCGGAAGAAAATTCATTGAAAATGCATCGATGCCTCGGTTTTCTCCAAGCGGAAAGAAAATAACCTTTGTAAGGGCAAATGAAGAAAAGAAAACTGCAGAAGTGTGGCTTTATGATTTGAGCTCAATGAGCGGAAAGAAAGTCCTTGAGGCAAAGAACATCCTCGACGTAAGCTGGAATGAAGATGATAGGAGAATACTAATAACGGGCTTCAAAAGAAGAGACGACGAGGATTTCGTCTTTGAAGACGACGTTCCCGTGTGGTTCGATGCTAAGGGCTTTTTTGATGGTGAGAAGACAACATTCTGGATAGTCGATACTGAGAGCGAAGAAGTTCTTGAGGAGTTTGATGCAGAGAGGTTCTCCTCCGCAATATGGCACGGGGATGCAGTTATTTACAACGCCCCCCACAGAATGGATGGGAAGCTTCAGTTCTTCAAGTTCTATGACGTGTATCTCTACAAGGATGGAGAGAGTGAAAAACTCTTTGAAGGAGTTTCATATGCTGCTGTACACTCCAATGGAGAGCTAGTTTTACTCTATGGAAAGCCAAAGAAAGAGAAGAGAAGCGAGCATAACTTCTTCTACCTCTGGGACGGCAAAGACGTCAAACCACTAACGGAACAATTCGTCCACAACAACGGAGGAGGAAAGCTCGATGAGAAAGGAAACCTCTACTTCACCATGGCAAAAGAAGGAAAAATAAGCCTCTACAAGCTCGAAGGAAAAACTTTAGCCCCAATAGTAGAGGACAGCTCCTGGGTAATGGGTTTCGACGTGAGCGGAGATGGAAAAGTAGTTCTCCTTAAAGAGACCGACACAAGGCTTAGGGAGCTCTACCTTTGGGACGGAGAGCTGAAGCAGATAACAGACTACAATGGGCCGATATTTGCGAAGCTTAAGGCAAGACCAATAAGGCACTTCCGGTTCAAGAGCCTTGATTTAGAGCTTGATGGGTGGTACATTAAGCCTGATATCAAAGAAGGCGAAAAAGCTCCGGTGATAGTGTTTGTCCACGGCGGGCCTAAAGGAATGTACGGCTATTACTTCAAGTACGAGATGCAGTTAATGGCTGACAAAGGCTATTACGTGGTTTTCGTTAACCCAAGGGGAAGCAATGGCTATGATGAAGACTTTGCCCTAAGAGTTCTTGAGAGAACGGGCTTAGAAGACTTCCAAGATATTCTAAACGGAGTAGAGGAGTTCTTTAAACTTGAGCCTCAGGCAGATAGGGAGAGGGTTGGGATAACAGGTATAAGCTATGGCGGCTTCATGACAAACTGGGCACTAACACAGAGCGATCTCTTTAAAGCAGGGATAAGCGAGAACGGCATAAGCTACTGGCTCACAAGCTACGCTTTCTCCGATATAGGCTTGTGGTTCGACAAGGAGGTAATAGGAGACAACCCACTCGAAAACGAGAATTACAAAAAGCTGAGCCCACTCTTCTATGCCAAAAACGTTAAAGCCCCTCTACTGCTGATTCACTCCCTTGAAGACTACCGCTGCCCACTCGACCAGAGCGTGATGTTCTACCACGTGCTTAAGGACTTAGGTAAAGAAGTCTACATTGCAATCTTTAAACGCGGCGCCCACGGGCACAGCCTAAGGGGAAGCCCAAGACACAGGGCAAAGCGCTACAAGCTCTTCATGGAGTTCTTCGAAAGAAAGCTCAAGAAGTATGAGGAAGGCTTTGATGTGGAGAAGATATTAAAGGGATGTAACAACAAAAAGGGAGAATGAGTTCTCTTTTCCTTATTTTTTGAATGAAACAGTAACATTTGAAGAAGTCGGGAGTATTGCCCTAACAGGTCTTTGAGATGTAGAAATAGTTCCTGTTTCTAACAATTGACAAAGGCTTAAATCTTTCGACGGGATAATACTTCTGAACAATGAGGATACTTTGACCAACTGAGTGGTGATGACTACGGGAGTGGCCGAGCTTAGAGGTTTATTATCCTTGCTCTCCCATTCTTTTTAAGCCAGTCCAGAAGCATTTGAGCGATTTCAAACTTTTTCTTTTTAGTCTCCCATATTGGGGTGTGCTCCGTTAAATAGGGTTTGCTCCACTTTCCCACTACTTCTCCAAAATCGAAGCCAGCGAGGATTATCTCTCTAGCTCCAAGCTCCTCCGCAAGAAAAACAGCTCTGTCTCCATCGGTAAAACCGCCAAAGTTGTAAACAATGTCTAAAGGCTCTGTTTGGCACGTCCCCAAAACGTTCTTGAGCTTTGGCACATAAGCTCTAAGCTTGTCCATGTTGTCCCCGTGAGCATGAACAACAACGTAAGCCCCAAGCTTGTTTGCCCCCTTTATGTCTTCAAACCTTCCATCCAAGTCAGTGACAATAATATCCGGAGTGATGCCATATTCCAAAAGGGCTGAGGTTGCCCCATCGGCGGCTATTAAGGTTCCCCCAAATTTTTCTCCCCCGAGTGCTTTCTCCAAGCTCGGTCCAGCTCCAAAAACATGAACTCTCTCGTTAATTCTTTTTTTGAGGTCTTCAGCCAGAATGTAGTTTTTGTTCTCCAACAAAAGTTCTCTCAATAGAAAGGCAGCTTCTCTGTCTCTCCCTCTATCGTAGCCCATTTTGTCTAGAATTTGGACGTAAAACGGCTCCCACTCCAACCATTTCATGTGCTTGTCTATGGCATTCTACTTTATAGAGATTTTGTTGCAAAGGGAAATCAAAGGGTGCAAAAAAATGATTTTGGAGTAATTTTTCGCCTATGTCTGTTTGAGCATCAGATGACTTTTACAAAAAAGTAAAAATTTCCCCAATTTAGCAATTTTGCCACCTAAATGACTACAAAAATTTTAAATACATGACCCCTCTTAGATACACTTTGGTGAATCTCTATGAAGAGTAAAGTACTATCTTTGGCATTGTTGGCCATTTTTGTTTTTAGTGTAGTGGCCAGTGGATGTATAGGAGGAGAAAAAACAACTACCCAAACGGGCGGAGCAGGATACGCAGAGCAAATAGTAATAGGAGTAACGGATAAAGTCACAGACTTAGATCCCGCAAATGCATATGATTTCTACACATGGGAAGTTCTCAACAACATAATGGAGGGGCTTGTCAAGTACAAGCCCGGAACTCTCGAGATAGAACCTGCTCTTGCAGAAAGCTGGGAAGTTAATGAAGATTCCACTGTTTGGACGTTCCACCTTAGAAAAGACCTAAAATTTGCAGATGGAACACCTCTAAAAGCTCAAGACGTTGTAAGAAGCATAGAGAGAGTAATGACAATCCAAGGAGATCCTTCGTGGCTTGTTACCGACTTTGTGGAAAAAGTTGAGGCAAAGGACGATTATACAGTCGTGTTCTACCTGAAACAGCCAACATCTTACTTTTTGGCACTTTTGACAACGCCACCATATTTCCCAGTTCATCCAAGCTATTCTCCAAATGAGATTCAAAGTGATCAGACTGCAGGTGGAGCTGGGCCATATAAAATAGCCAAATGGGTTAGAGATGAAGAGCTTGTCCTCGAAGCCAATCCGAACTACTACGGAGAGCCTCCCAAGACTAAGAGGATAATAATCAAGTTCTATAGAGACGCTTCAACCATGAGATTGGCACTACAAAACGGCGAAATAGACATTGCATGGAGAACCCTAAGGCCAACAGATATTGAGAGCTTGAAGAGTGAGGGCAAATATTCAGTTATCGAAGTACCTGGAGGATTCATAAGATATGTATGTCTTAACACAAAGGCCGAGCCAACAAACAACGTGAAAGTAAGGCAAGCCCTTGCAGCGGCAATCGACAGGCAGGAGATTTCAAACAAAGTCTTCAAAGGTACAGTTGAGCCATTATACAGCCTGATTCCAAATGGAATGTGGTCCCACATAGATGCATTCAAAGAGAAGTATGGTGATGGCAATATTGAGCTAGCTAAGAAGTTGCTCAAAGAGGCAGGCTATGATGAGAATAACCCATTAATGATACAGCTCTGGTACACTCCAACTCACTATGGTGACACTGAAGCAGACCTTGCTCAAGTACTTAAAGAACAGTGGGAGAGAACTGGAGTAATAAAAGTGGACATCAAGAGTGCCGAATGGGGAACATACGTGGATTATGCAAGAAAGGGACAAATGCAAGTGTATCTCCTTGGATGGTATCCAGACTATCTGGATCCAGACGATTACACAACTCCATTCTTAAAGAGCACCGCAAACAGTTGGGCTGGAACAGGATACGCGAATCCAACCGTTGATGAGTTATTAACAAAAGCCCAATCGCTCACAGACCAAAATGAAAGGACAAAGCTCTACGAACAAGTACAGAAGATACTTGCCGAAGAAGTTCCCTACATACCGCTGATACAAGGGAAACTCTTTGTTGTGACCAGTCCAGATGTCAAGGGCGTAACGATAGGACCAGATATGATATTCAAGTACTCCACCATTTATAAGGAGAAGAGCTGATTTTTCCTTTATTCTCCCTTCTTTTTGAATTTTTGAACTGCAATAAATCAAGGTGGTGGTCAAATGGCTCGTGGAATCGGTCAATACATAGTGATAAGGGGTCTCATGATAATCCCAACAATTTTGATCCTTTATACGATTGTTTTTATATTCCTCAGAATTTTACCCGGAAATCCTGTTTTAGCCGTTGTTGGAACCAAAAATATTTCTCCCGAACAGCTTCAGCATTTGATGGAAATGGCGGGGCTTGATAAGCCCCTGTATGTTCAATACTTTGATTATCTCTGGAAGATGCTTCATGGGGATTTTGGAGTAACTTTAGCATTCCCTATGGGAAAGCCTGTTGTTGAATATTTAAAATTGAGATTCCCGGCCACGTTAGAATTAACTATTTTTGGATTCACTGTAAGCGTTCTCCTTGGCCTTTTGACCGGAACAATAGCAGCAACAAAGAAAGGTACAAAGATTGATACAGGAATGAGGCTATACAGCATAATAGCATACACACTCTTTATTCCATGGTTTGGGATGATGCTTCAGTATGTTTTTGGTATACACTTTCATGTACTCCCAACTTCTGGAAGAATAGACCCCGGGATAGAGTTGCAAAGAATAACCGGCCTTTATGTATTGGACAGCATATTAACTGGAAACTGGGAAGCATTTACCAGCGCAATAAGGCACCTCATACTTCCAGCAACGACATTAGGCATAGTGCTTAGTGGAGCATACACAAGGCTTGTTAGAAACAACATGGTCGACGTCCTTAGTCAAGATTTTATCCGCTCCTACTATGCTAGGGGAGTTAGGGACTGGAAAGTTACATGGTACGCTCTTAAAAATGCATTTATTCCCGTCGTGACCCTAATGGGACTTCAATTTGCAATTTTGCTTGGGGGTGCAGTTTTAACTGAAACTACCTTCAACTGGCCAGGCATGGGAACCTTCATAGTAGACAGAATTGATTACAGAGACTATAACGCTATTCAAGGTGCGGTGGTGTTCTTTGCGTTCTTTGTGGGGCTTATCAGCTTGATAGTAGACATTGTATACGCACTCTTAGATCCGAGGGTTAAATACTGAGGTGATTTAAATGGAAGTAATAACCAAAATTACAGGATTCATCTTTGATAAAAAACCCGGAAGAGGGCTTTTATTGTTTGGACTTGCAATAGTGCTGATAGTTATTCTAATGGCGATTTTTGCACCGCTTATAGCACCATATGATCCTACAAAGACAACGGAAGATAGCTTCGCGCCGCCAAGTAAGGAGCATCCGATGGGAACGAACAGATTAGGACAAGACGTCTTCTCAAGAATAGTCTGGGGATCGAGAGTAGTTCTTTATGTCGTGTTTATAGCTACTATGCTTTCTATGAGCATAGGCGTTCCTCTAGGCCTCATCTCTGGATACCACGGAGGAAAGATAGACAGGGTACTAAGTGTAATCATGGACAGCATCTACGCATTTCCGGCACTCATACTTGCAATAGTTATTGCCGTAGTTCTAGGCCCAAGTCCGGTAAACACTGCCATTGCGATATCATTTGTATATGTGCCAACGTATTTCAGAATGGTTAGGGGACAAACGCTGAGCTTAAAAGGACAATTATTTGTCGAGGCTGCTAAGGCATTAGGAGCGAAGAACAGGGAGATAATGTTTAAGTATATCCTTCCCAACCTAGCACCAACTGTATTAGTCGTTTTCACTTTAAGCGTTGCAGATGCTATTCTAACAGAGGCAGGACTGAGTTTCTTAGGATTATCTGTGACACCTCCAACTCCAGACTGGGGATACGACTTAAGAGTAGGACAACCATTCCTCTTAGATGGCTACTGGTGGCTTGTGTTCTTCCCAGGAGTGATGATAATGCTGCTCGCAATGGCATTTGCACTAATTGGAGAAGCCTTAAGCGAAAGAATTTCCCTTGGGACGAGGTGATTAAAATGCTGCTGGAAGTAAAAAACTTAAGCATTTATTATTACACCCTTGCCGGCACTGTGAGAGCAGTTGAAAATGTGTCTTTCACAATAGACAAAAAAGAATGGGTAAGCTTTGTTGGGGAAAGTGGGAGCGGAAAATCTACAGTAGCTTACGCTCTCTTGAACCTCGTCCCCTCCCCTGGTAAAATCGTCAATGGGGAGATTATCTTTGAGGGAAAAAACATACTTGGATTAACGAAAGATGAGCTAAGAGAGATAAGGGGAAAAGAAATCAGCATGGTTTTCCAGGATCCTATGACGAGCTTAGACCCTCTAAGAAAAATTGGCGATCAAATAGTGGAAGTTATGACGGAACATGGTATGGAAAAAGATGAAGCATATAATAGAGCCAAGGAACTGCTTAGGAAGGTAAACCTCCCAGAAGATAGAATGAGCTATTATCCTCACCAGCTCAGTGGTGGGCAAAGACAGAGGATTGCCATAGCCATTGCCATGGCATTTAATCCAAAGCTCCTTATAGCAGATGAACCCACAACTGCCCTAGATGTTATAGTGCAGGATGCAATTATGGATCTTATTGAGAGCCTCAAGAAAGAGGGAACAAGCATATTTTTTGTGACACATGATATATCCCTTGCGGCAGAGAGAAGTGATAAAATAGCTGTAATGTATGCAGGAAAACTAGTGGAGTTTGGAAAGGTGGAGCAAATTCTTGAAAATCCCCTTCATCCCTATACCCAATCACTCCTTGCAAGTGTTCCTGATTTATGGAGTGAAAAAGAGATAAAAGCAATACCCGGCTATCCTCCCGATCTCAGAAATCCTCCAAGTGGGTGTAGATTCCACCCAAGATGTCCCGTGTTTAAAGAAAAAGCCACTTTAAAGGGAGTTTGTGACTCCATAGAACCTGAAACTATTGAAATTGAAAAAGGTCACTTCGTAAGTTGCCACCTGTACAGGTGATAAAAATGGAAAGCATACTCAAAGTTGAAAACCTCAAGAAATATTTCCCAGTCAAGAGGACTATTCTGGAAACTCTCAGAAAAGAGCCCCAAAAATACGTCAAAGCTGTGGATGGAATAAGTTTTGAGGTGAGAAAAGGTGAAACCCTCGCGTTAATTGGAGAAAGTGGATGCGGGAAAACTACCACGGGCAGGGTTATTCTAAGACTTATTGAGCCCACCGATGGGAAGATAATCTTTGATGGGGTAGACATTACTCACCTCGACTACGAGGCGTTGAGACCCTACAGGAGAAGAATGCAAATGGTTTTCCAGGATCCGTATGCAAGTCTGAGTCCAAGAATGAAAATTGGAGATGCAATCGCTCATCCACTTTTGATTCACAACCTAGCGACAAAAGAAGAAGCAAGAGAAATGGCCCTAAAAATGCTTCGCAGAGTGGGTTTAACACCAGAAGAGGAGTTTTACGAAAGATACCCCCACCATCTGAGCGGTGGGCAAAGACAGAGGGTTGTCATAGCTAGAGCCATGATACTGAAACCAGAGTTCGTAGTTGCGGATGAAGCAGTCTCCATGATTGATGTTTCAATGAGAGCCTCCATCTTGGAACTTCTTGAAAGCTTTAAGAAGGAATATCACCTAAGCATGCTTTTCATAACACACGATATAGCCGTTGCAAAGCTTATAGCTGATAGAATAGCTGTTATGTACCTGGGAAAAATTGTGGAAGTAGGGCCAACAGAGGAAGTTCTCAAAAATCCTGCCCATCCATACACAATGGCACTAATTCAAGCCGTTCCTTCAATCGTTAAAAGGGAAAAGAAAAAGAGGATAGAGATAACAGGTGAAGTTCCTAACGCTGTTAATCCTCCAAGTGGATGCAGATTCCACCCAAGATGCCCACTTATGACAGAAGAATGCAGAACAAAGGAACCGGAACTTGTAGAAATAAGCAAAGAACACTTTGTTGCCTGTTATCATCCTCTTGTCTAAGCTATTTATTTTCCTTTAGGTTTCTCAACTTTCTATCTATTTTTACCATCTCTTTCCACTGCCTTCCGGGCCAGTAGATTTGACCACACTGAGTGCAGATGTAAAATTCATCGTAATCCTCATAAACGCCTTTTGGCACTTTCCCCTTGATTTCTTCTTTTTTGGCCCTTCTAATTAGCCCATTACACTTTGGGCATCGTGCGTTTTCTGGAAATAGCTCTTTAAACTCAAAGCCCAGCTCCATAAGCTGCTTTACCTGCTCTTCAAACTTGTTGGATTTTATAAGAATTGCATTCTCACACCTCTTTGCAAGATCTTCGTCCCTCGTCAGAATTACTCTGCCTTCTTCTTTAGCAACCTTCAAAATTTCCTCGTCATTCTCTATCCCGTAGAGCGTGTCGTAACCGTATAACCTAAGCCACCTTGCCAGCCTTCCGAGCATCATGTCGGCAATAAACTTTGTGTTTTTTCCTCTCATCAACGCTACTTTGGAGTGAAACAATAAATTTCTTTTGGAAGAAACCTTATAACCTCTTCAGCACTTCTAACTCTGGTGGCTCAAATGATAGTGTACTTCATCGGCACTGGGGGCAGTGAAGGAATTCCAGCACACCTCTGCACATGCCAAACATGTGAAGAAGCCCGTAAATTAGGTTTCGCCCAAAGAAAACCCTCTACGCTGGCTATAATCACCAAAAATAAAAAAGCCGTTCTTATAGACGTTGGGACGGATATTAGAGATTTACTGCACGTTCCTCTTGAGGCAATCCTCCTCACTCACTGGCACCACGATCACATATATGGCTTATATAAGCTCCGATGGATTGCAAAGAAAACAACCCTTTATGCCCCAAAAGGAGATGCAGATTGGCTCATGGTTAATGACCCCAAGAATATCGATGTAAAGTTTATCAAAGCCGGAGATGTCTTGGAAATTGATTCCCTTAGAATAACCGCTCTAAAACTCAACCATCAAGTGGAAACCCTAGGCTACCTGATAGAGGAAGACAACAAGAGTGTGGCGGTTCTTTATGACACCAAGGGACTTCCCGAAGAGACACTCGACCTATTAGATAAGAAAAACCTTCGCCTAGCTATTGTGGATGCCACCTATTCACCGGGCATAGATGATCCTTATCACAACAACGTCGATGAGGGAGCTCAAATTGGGCTTAAACTGGCAGAAAGAACGCTTTTAAGCCACATATCTCACAAAAACCTGCCGTTTTTAATGCTGGATGAGTACGTAAGAAAGAAATATGGAGGAAAAGTTCTTGTAGCATACGATGGGATGCTCTTTTACGTGTGAGGTGGGATAATGATACCTGAGCTTGCTAAAAGAAGGAAAACCGTGAGAAAATTCAGAAAAGAAGAGCCACCTATAGGGAAGCTCTTAAGAGCTTTAGAAGCAGCAAAAGAAGCTCCCTCTGGAATGAATGCCCAGCCGTGGCACTTCGTTATCGTTGAGAGCATTGAAATGAAAAACCGTATTCGGGAGATCTGCGAGAGAGGAGAGAGAAAGTTTTACGAGAAGATGAAAGGAAAACTTGGAGAGTGGCTACAGGAGAAGGGGTTTACATGGCAAAAGCCCTTTTTGAGTGAAGCTCCCTATCTTGTTCTCGTGTTTACCGATGTTAGGGCGCCTTTTGCAGTCCAATCCACATGGCTTGCTGTAGGGTATCTCTTGCTTGCCCTTGAGGAAGAAGGGCTCGGCACGGTAACTTACACTCCTCCCAATCCCAAAGAGCTTGAAGAACTTGTAAATGCTCCTAAATATTACAAGCTCCAGACAATACTGCCTATAGGTTATCCCGACGATGAAAAGCCTAAATACGAAAGAAAAGCCCTTAAAGAAGTTATCAGCTTTGAAAAATTTGAAGAAGGAGAGAGCTAGCTTACTTGCTCCACTCCAAGGTCTTCGAGCTTGAGGTATGCATATATATAAAGCTCCTCGTTGGTCTTTGGATCTTTATACCCATAAGTCCCCTCGCCCTCTATTACGAGAGGCAGGTAAGGGGAGATCTTTCCTTTTCCACTCAGTGAGAGCCCCTCTGCTCCAGCGTAACTCCATTGAGCCTCTACAACCTTGAAGGAGAGACCTCCAAGCGTAATACTTCCATCGGGTTTTGTCTCCCAAGTCCATGTGTGCAGTCCATCGCTCCAGGTTCCGCTCTGTGGAACGAGCAGGTTGTAATCTTCCCATGTGTACCATATCCCAAAGTGAATTGTTGCAAACCAGCCCATGTAGAGGTAGCTCAAATCATAGTCAACCTCAGAGAGAATGTCATTGTCCCCCTCAAAGTAGGGGAACAAACCGCTCTGGAATGGCGTTGGATTGTAGAATGCAAATGTTTTTCCATTGTATTCAATTCTCATCCCCACAAACTGTGCATCTCCCCCATAGGGAGACAGTGCGCCAAACCATGCGATATCCCATGGATAAATAGCGGCAGTGGTCTGGTTGCTCTTGTACCATATTGTTATTGTTAGCTTTCCCTCTAAGCTTTCAGCCTTTATTGGAGTAACCACCGTTTGATACGCCCAAACCTCGAATTCGCCCAAATCTTTTTTGTTCATCTGAATATCTTGTCCATAAACGTGGATTGTTTCTTTTCCAATTTTCTTCTCAATTTCGTATTCATACATAGGAGCCGTTTGATTTGGCTTAACCTTGTAGTAGTATTTGTAATAGGTTATGATGTACCTTTTTCCATTAAGCTCGAAGGGAGCATACTCCCATGGTCTCCAATAAGCTTCCTCTGTGGGAGTTTGAGTAGTTGTAGTTTGAGTTGGAGTCTCAGTTGTGGTGGTTGTAGTGTAAGTTGTGGTTGTTTGTGTGGGGGAAGAAGTCGTTGTAGTTTGGGTCGGAGAAGAGGTTGTAGTCTGGGTGAGGGTTTCACTTTGCGTGGTGGTTTGTGTTGGGGTAGAAGTTTCTTGGGTCTTTGTTCCTCCTCCAATGCAACCAGCTATAAAAACCAAACCAACCAAAAAGAAAGCCAACAAGAGGTTGAATTTTTTCATGTCTCTTTACCTCCACTAAGAGCCCGAGTAGGGCCGATTTTGGAGACTTACATTACTATTTTGGACATTCATCCTTAAATATTTTTCCTTTATTCAAAATAAAACGAAAATTTGACGAAAATAGTTCTAAAGTTGAACCTTAAATTTTGACATTGATATAGTAAATTTCAGCCTTTTAGATGCTCTTCAAGCTCTTTCAGCACTTCCATTTGTTCTTGAGTCTCGACGGCAGAAGGCTTAAGAGAGCGCACCTTTGCAAGTGCTTCCCTTAAAGAAAACCCATGAGCGTACATAAGGTATGCAGTCACTACTGTCCCGCTCCTTCCACTTCCGCCGAGGCAATGTATCAAGACCTTTTTGCCTTCTTTGATTTTCTTTTCTATCCACTCGACAATCTTAAGCAGCTCCTTTAAAGATGGTGCGGTAAAGTCCTCTATTGGTGCATAAAGAACTTCAATACCCCTTTTGATAAGCCCCTCCAAGTCGTAATACAGCTCGTATTCGTAGGTAAGAACGACCACAGCATCAAATTTTTCTGCAATTTCTGGAATGTCTTCCGGGTAAGGCATAGGTGAAAAAGCCACATTCTCATCAACGAACTTTGGATACACCATTTTAACCGCCCTTCTTAGAATCTGCCACATAATATTATAAACTCTTACGCTGATCTTTAGTTAAGGTGAGAAAAATGAGAAAAGAAGAGCTTAAGCTCTTTCTGCCAGTTTTGGTTTTTATAGGAATCTTATGGTTTTTCAGACCGTGGTTCCATGGAATTGCAATGAGCTTTTACAGGAACCCAACGATAATATACCTCTTCATCATATTAGCAGCCATCTTAATATACAGCTCCAAGAAAAAGTTTGTTGAGGAGCCAACAAAAAGGAACGCCTCATTGGGAGGCATTTTTGCCTTAGTGATTCTCTTATTGATCATTATCTCGGTATTCACTGGAGCCCTTTCAAACACCGCCCTTTACAAAGAATATCACCCCACCCAAGTTTCAAACGAGCTCGAACTTTCAAGCAGTAAGATCAGGATTTTGCCCAAGTTAACTGCGTACCGTTATGCGGTCGATACGATAGAATATGCCCGATATACACTAGGTTCTTCCCATCTAACCATTAGGGACGGAACTCCGGTTTGGGGGTTCTTTATAATCCCCGATGGAGCATGGAACGCAATAAGGCTCAAAGATAAGGGTGTTCTCTTCGTTGACATGAACACCACCCAAGCAAGAATGAAAAGAATCGAGAACGAACTCCAAGTCGGTCCAGGAATGCAGATATTTGACAACCTTGAGTGGAATCTCTACAAAAAGCACTATCTAATAGACCTCGACATTCCGCGGGCACTCTATTACGAGGGCAAGATTTACATCGTCGTTCCCTACATCTCGTACAGCTTCCGCGTCTTTTATACCGTTCCCAAATGGGGAGGAGTCTTAATCGTTGATGAAGATGGCAACATAGAGGATCTAACCCCTGAAGAAGCCGTTAAAGATGAACGGCTGAAAGACTTTCCAATCTTCCCAGAGCTTTTAACAAGAAAGATCGTTCACGCTCAAAATTACTGGAAGGAAAGTGTGCTTTCAAACATAAAGAACCTCTGGCTTCACCACGAGAACCAGATAGAGCTTATAGATGTGAGTGGTCAAGGAAACAGGCAACCCTTTTTGGTAATTGCCAACGATGGGAAAGAATACTGGATGATTGCTGTGGAACCATATGGTAGGGCCCATGGATTAGCTGCAATATACCTAATTAACGCTCAAACTGGAGAAATGAGCCAAGTAAAGTTTGAAACCCCTCTAACAGGGCCAGTAAAAGCAATAGATTATGTTAAAAAAGCCCTCCCAACTTTCGACTGGAGCCAGTTTATGGCCGTTGAGCCGATTCCAATCTTCCTAAACGGAGAACTCTGGTGGAGAGTTGCAATAATTCCCGGAAGCGGTTCGGGTGTTGCGAAGATAGCTTTTGTAAATGCGGAGACCAAAGATGTGCAGATTTTTGAAAACGAAGATGAAGTTAGAGCGTTCCTTCTCTATGGGCAGGTAGGAGCAAAGGTTGAAGAGATCAGCGGAGTTGTTAAGGGAATTTACTCATACATCAAAGAGGGAAACACCCACTGGATACTAATAATTGGAAACGAAACTCTCCATTTAAGTGCAGACCAGTTAAGCGATGAGCTCATCCTCAAAGTGCTTAGCTTAAGAGAAGGAGACAGCGTAACTGTAAAAATTAGTGAAGGAAGGGTTGTAGAGATTGAGAAAAGATAGGAGTGGGAAACATGAAGAAGGCCCTTTTTGTCCTTCTTCTCTCTTTGATCGTCTTAGTTTCCATATGTATAACTCGGCCCTCAACCACACCCACTTCTTCACCAAACGAGGCTTCAAAGGTTGTTTCATTCCTAAATGAAGCCAAAGAAAATCTTAATAAATGTGATACTACCTTAAAATCACCCTTAAACCCCCAGAGCGATCCAGCCTACCTCAACATGACCATCCTAAGCGAAACAGTGCTTAAACTAAACGGCGAGTTATATGAATATGTGGTTTTAGGGGTGCAAGAGGTTAACTTCTCAGGTGAAGTGTTGTTTAAAGGATACAGAATAATATGGAACACTCCAAAGAACATCACAACCACAGGAGGACAGAGAATTGATTTTAAGATTTACAAAGGAAGTTCAGTTGTTGACTCATTCGTATACTGGTACATACCATTTCAGCTTGATTCTTACTGCGTCTCAATTTATACGAAAGCTCTGGAGCTTCCAGAAGAAGAGATAACCTTCATTTTCATCCACATAGAGAAAAAAGATTTGTGGATGGCTCTAGCAAAAAGATAAATACTAGTTCCACCTACAGCACTTTAGGGGATTGGAAATGAAAGAAAACACCAAGGCTTTCCTTTTTCTAATCTTTGCAACCCCATTGTGGACTCTAACAGCTTTTGGGATAGAAAAACTCGAAGGCATGTATGGCAGAATTCACCCTGAAATTCTCTTCTTTATCTATCCAACCCTTATTGTGGCTTCAATAACCACACTTTTTCTATGGAAATTGCAGATTTCTCTCCCAGAATTTGCTGTAATGGCAAGCATCGCTCCCCTCATAGTAGCAATAGCACTTTCTATAGTAACAATGATTGAAGACCTTCGCTCCAGCTCTTATCACAGCGATGACCCGGGCTTTTTTGTTTTCTTTCTCTTTTATCTATTTCCCGTGGTTTCCTTCCTTTTAGGGGCATTCATATACTATACCATAGCCCGCTTAAAAGGTGATGCACAATGAGACGTCAAACCGTTATCTTAATACTGGTTTCCCTATTGCTTTTGCTTCTATTAATCCCAATAAGACTGGCTATAATGATTTTGCTGGATATAAGTGACATCTCTAAGATTTTGCCACGTAGTGTCTCTTTCTTGCCAATAATTGGGAGTGTCTTGTCTGCGTTTATTGTAGGATTTTTGGTTAAAATTGTAGCGTTGAAGATTTATAAAGAAGAAAAACCAGCTAGAATAGCCTTTTTGGCAATCTTTTTCATCGCGCTTCTTATCTTTGTGTATACAATCAACGTTCCCAGTATTGGACCCTCTCCACAGAAAGTCATCTACTACACCCTTTATGAAAATGAGGTTTACGTTAACCCCTATTTCGGAGAAATTTCCCTCCCATTTAAAGAAATGGACTGGACAAAAGAATATGGTCTAAGGCCTAGCGGATATCTAAAGAGAGAGGAGGGAATAGTTAACGGAACCGGTGGGTTTGTGTTCCAAAATATAACCAGTGTTTATATGGGAATTTTTGTCTATCCCAGCTCACACAAGAGTCCTAAATGCAAAAACGCTCTCAGAGATCTCGAAGAGATTCTCAAAAATAAAGGATGGCAAAGTATAGAAGTTCCTCCCGAAGCTCTGGAAAAGAGAAATTTCATTGGAAGGCTTATCAATGCCACGATGCTTCAGGAAGGAAATAAAGCCGTATACTTAGAATGCTCAGACGTGATGGCCTATGGGAGGTTGATAATTTTGTATGGAGAAAAAGAAGAAGTCATTGAACTCGCTTCAATCTTGAGCTAGCTATTCCCTTATGAACAAAGCCGCGCCCATGCCAAAGTATGATGGGCAAGCGTAAGCAGTTTTTATGAGCTTCATTGGAACCTTTCTTAAAACGCCGTAAAGGACGAGCAGCTGCCAGTAGCTGTCCGGCAAAGCTTTGTTTATCAGCTCATCCGGTATCTCAAGGAACTCTTCAAGTCTACTTTCTTGGATTATTCTCATGATAAGCTCATCATATTCCTTAGCTTCGGGTGCATAGCCGTACGGGCCGTTGCCGTGTGCATGGGCATGGTCTGCACTCGCTATGAAGGCTACCCTTTTTCCGTAGTTTTCAAGGACTTCCCCAACAATTTCCCCGAATTTAACAAGCGTTTCTTTCGGAATGTGCCGTGCGGGAGTTAAAAGCACTAGCGGTCTCTTTTCCAAGAAGTGGAGAGGTATAAGTTCTCCCCAAGTTAAGGGAAAACGGGAGTATTCCCCACTCAGCGAGGCAAAGTTTATATCAACCACGGGCAAACCTTCAGTCTTTGCCTTTAGGTATATCTCTCTGGCAAGCTCTTTGTCCGTTTTATACTCCCCTGGAAGCTGAACTCCAGCAAAACCGAGCCACGAAATTAGATTCTCAGCCATTATAACCCCAAGGGCTTCACTCATGCGAACGTTATGAGGACTTATAAGAACATAAACCTCTGCTCTTGAAAGCTCCCTGCCAATTTCCTTAAGGACTTCTGCAAGCTTTCTCGTCTCCTCGTCCTCTGGCTTGAGAACGGGGTTCCCATGAGGCATCATAGCGACACCAATTAACATTGCATCACCACCTAAAACATTCCTCAAGGGATTCCAAAGAGCATTCATCTACTTTTGGGGTCTCAACGTGAGTTAGAGTCTTCAATCCAGCCCCAGTGAGAATGCTAACAACCTTCGCTCCTTCTTCAATGACGCCTCTTTCTCTGAGCTTTCTTATTGCACTCACTCCTGTTGCAGAGGCAGGCTGAACAAAGAGGCCTTCTCTGCCAAGGGCTTTTTGGGATTCCAAGATTTCTTCATCATTAACGGTAATGCATAGTCCGTCAAGTTCTCTCAAACGCCTCACCACTGCGTTCCCGCTTGGCGGATAGGGATTTTCTATGGCGTGGGCTATTGTGTGCGGGCTCTCAAACCTCTCTATTCTATCTTTTCCACTGTTGAACGCTTTGCATATTGGAGAACAGCCTTCCGCTTGAACCACCACAAAACGAGGGAGGTTTTCGATTAACCCACTCTCTTTAAGTTCTAAAAATCCCTTCACAATCCCCCTAAACAGTCCTCCCGAGGAAGTAGGGACAACGACATAATCTGGAGTTATTTCCTCAATTATTTCGAAGCTTATGCTCTTGTACCCTTCAATCCTAAAGGGATCATCCGAGTTTATGAAGTATATACCCTTTTTCTGGCCTATTTCAAGGCTTTTGTAATAGAGCTCCCCGTAATCCCCATGAACTTTGATTATTTTTGCCCCATAAACTTCTAAAGCTTTGAGTTTTTCCTCTGCTATCGTCGATGAAACGAGAATGTACGTTTCAAGTCCAGCAAAAGCTCCATAAGCGGCAATGCTTGCCGCCATATTGCCCGTTGAGACCGTGCCAATCTTTTCAAACCCCAGCTGAAGAGCCCTATGAATGCCAAGATAAGTCCCCCTGTCCTTAAAGCTCCACGTGGGATTTGTGGTTTCATTTTTGAGATAAAGTTTAACTCCAAGCTCCTTTGAGAGCTTTTTTGCCTTTGTCAGTGGGGTGTCCCCCTCTCCAAGACTTAGCTCTGGCTTAAGCTCGAATGGGAAAAATCCGGAGAATTTCTCCCAAACTTTTCTCCCTATTCCGGGAACGCTCTTGAAAAGTTCAAGCTCCAAGGGTTCTCCGCACTCACACCTCTGATATGGCTTTCTCAGAGAGTACTCTCTCCCGCATGCAGTACATTTCAGCATGAATTCACCTCCAACATGCAGCGTCATTTGGTTTTTGCGGCTCTCCCCAGAACTTCCCTTATTATCTTTGCAGCAGCAAAAGCACTTATACCTTTGTAATCATAATTAGGATTAAGCTCCACAATGTCAAAGGCAATTATTTCCACGTTCAAGCTCTTTATTACTTCGACAAGCTCCCTCGTGCTTAGACCTCCCGGCTCAGGATTTCCCACACCAGGGGCAAAGGCAGGATCTAGGACGTCCATATCAAACGAAAGGTATGCTTTTTCGAAAGGCACATGGACTCTTGGAGATTGATAAATCTCTGATGCAGAGATTATTTTTACTCCATGCTCCTTTGCAAATTCGACCTGCTCTCTTGTAGGTGCCCTCACACCAATTTGGACAACGTTCTCCCTTTTTACCCAGCCCTCCTCTACCAATCGCCTTACCGTGCACGCGTGGGAGTACTTGTCACCCTCGTATTCTGGATACATGTCTGGATGAGCATCAAAGTAAATCAAGCCGAAATCCTCGTCTGAGGCTTCTTCAATCGCCTTAAAAGTGGTATAGGTTATAGAATGGTCTCCACCTAAAAAAAGGAAGAGTTCTCCATTATAATGCTCTTTAACTGTTTTGTTGACCTTTTCAACTAGCTCCTCAAAGGTATCTGCTTTGATATCTCCTAAATCCTTGTAGCTCCAATGTTCAGCTAGATTGACCAGGTCTTCATTAAAGCTGTTGTAAAGCTCCTCGGAAGTTGCCTCCCTTATGGCTTTTGGCCCTTCAGCGCAACCTCTTCTAAAGGAAGAGGAGTTATCCCACGGAATCCCGAGGATGTAGAGGTTTGGTTTTTTAGATGAAGGAATTCCAAAAAGCATCTACCACACCTTCGTTCCTATTGGAACTTCATCCGGAACTGGCAAAAGGTAAACTTTGCCGTCTTCGCTCTCGGCAACTATAAGCATTCCTTGGCTCTCAACACCTGAAAGCTTTTTGGGCTTCAGGTTTAAGACGAAAATAAACTTCTTTCCTTCAAGCTCCTCGGGAGTGTATTGATCAGCTAAACCAGTTATTATAGTCCTCTGCTCACTTCCAAAGTCCACTTCGAGTTTTATGAGCTTCTTAGTTCTCTTCAGCTTTTCAGCTTTTTTAACAAGGCCCACCCTAAGGTCAAACTTCCAGAATTCATTGACATCATAAAGCTCCATAAATTTCACCACAAAAGATTGGGGAAGCGAATATTTAGGCTTTGTGCTGAGAGGAAGCATCTGCACTAAACTTCAAAATGATAAAAATGCTGAGAAGTATTAAAAGGGAAGCAAGAAGAAAGTCTGTAAGGAATCCACCTGCTTTCACGATAAATCCGCTCAAGATACTTCCGACGATAGCACCAAGAGAGCTTATCAAGTTATAAAAGCCCATCATTGCCCCTTTTTCTTTCTCTTTCGCAAGCTTAGAGATTATTGAAGTTGTTGATATGCCTATGTATGCCCAAGAATATCCGGCCAGTGCGTAGGAAATGAATGCACAGATTTTGAACATCGTTTTAGTTTGGGGTAAGCCAAGTAAAATAAGAGAGAACCCAAAGCTTCTTATGCTCAATCCCCTAATGAGAGATACTTTTCCACCTCTTCTCTCGGTGTGTATTCCGGCTTTCATATACATATAGGCAGCTATTGATGAGTTTAGAATAGCAGCGAGATATATCTCGGAAGTGCTAACATTGCGGGATTTTAACAGGACTGGGAATTGTGAAAAATATAACATCGCTCCTACCCAGAAGAGGATTGAGGCAAGATAAAACTCCTTAAACTCCAAAAATCTTGTGAGAGCCCGCTTGTTGTAGTCGGGCAGATGAATCATGATGTTTGGCAGATACCTAAACTTTTCGACAATGTAGTTTGCATAAACTCCCAGACTCTTTCTCTCAATCCTAAACGGGGCTTCTTGAATCCACTTAACTCCCAAAACAATCGAAGGAATATTAACAACAGCAAAAACTACAAGAAGTTGTCTAATACTTAGAAAATAAGCTAGGAAAAACCCTAGAATAAGCCCCACGACCCATGCCCATCCACCTATCTCGTTGAACTTCGCAATTCCGTAGTCGAGTTGCTTTTTCTTTAGGACTCTTGCAATAAGTATAACCGGAATTGGAATTGTGGCTGCGATGAAGAAAGAATACAGAAAGCTGAGGACCATTAGCTGAGTAATGTTCCTTGAAAACGCCATTAGAAACGAGAACAAAGATGTTCCGATAAAGCCCAGTACCAAAAAAGGTTTTCTTTTAAGCATTTTATCTGAGAGCTTTCCCCAAAATACTCCCCCTATCATTGAGGCAATGCTTCCAATAGCGTTAATTACTCCTACTTCTTGAGGAGATCCACCTGCTTCTAAAGTTAGGAGGGGTATCAGTGTAGAGGTACCACCTGTTGAAACCTTGAAGGGGACAAATGCGTAAAACCATCTAATCTTGGACTTCTTTGTGTAGGCAAATAGGGCTGAATCTTCGATGGCTCTTAGGGATGCATTCTCCCTCTTCCGAGAAGCCTTCATTGGGGACACCTTAAAGTAATGAAAGAAGAAGAGAAGAGCAGTTCACCAGTCTTCATCTTCGTCCCAGTCTTCCTCCTCCCATTCCTCTTCATCCCAATCTTCATCGAATTCCTCATCAAACTCTTCTTCCTCTTCTACCAATGGCTCCTCCTCGTAGTCCTCTACCTTCTTCTTTTTCTTTGGGGGTTGCATATTTGACACCTCCCGCCCCCTCTCGGGGCGTTATATACAGAAATCATGGGTTTATAAACTTTTCGTCATGGTTTCTCGGTTCTCATTCAAGATCTAAAAATATTAGGGCTGTATAACAATGTTAATTGGATATAACAGCCATACCTGGGAGAAAGGTTTATATACCCTTAACCAACTTTAGAATGGCTAATATCCATAATACAAGGGCTGAATAAGCGTAGAGTATAAAAATCCAAATTTGAGCCCTCAAGTTCAAAAACAGGCGGATTTGGTGTGAGAAATGGAGACAGAATTGAACTCTGATGAATCCCCCCTATTCAGAGCAACAAGCCTAGAGGAGAAATTGGGGATTTCAAAAATCTATCTAAAACTCGAAGCAGCAAATCCAACAAAAACACACAAAGATAGGATCGCAAAGGCACACGTTAAACGGGCAAAAGCCCTTGGCTTTTCTGGGATTACTGTGGGAACCTGTGGTAATTACGGGACATCTATAGCATATTTTGCAGAAAAAGAGGGATTAAGAGCCGTGATCTTTATTCCAAGGCACTATGAAAACTCAAGAATGGAAGAAATGAAAAGGCATGGGGCAGAGGTTATATTTGTAGACGGGTCATATGAGTCAGCAGTCTTTATGAGCAAAACTTTTGCAGCAACTATGAATTATTACGATGCAAACCCGGGATCGCAACCCATAATAGATTACGAAGCTTATTCCCTCATTTCAAAAGAAATTCTCAAAGAAATTGAGCCATATGCAGTCTTTGTTCCCGTAGGAAACGGTTCCACTCTAGTGGGGGTTTACTATGGTTTCAAAAAATATGGAAAGATGCCAAAAATCATTGGAGTTACAACAAGCTACGGAAATCAAATACTGAACGCATTTTATACCGGTAGTATGGAAGAAGTTAGAGACTTTGTTGAAACTCATTTCAACGAACCCCTTGTCTCATCGATATCTTTTGATCTTCAAAATGCCCTTGAAGCTGTAAAAGCATCGAAAGGGTATGTTTTTGGTTTTGCCGATGATACAGCCTTAAAATATGCCAAGATTTTGGAAATGAGTGAGAGGATAAAGGTTCTCCCAGCCTCTGCTCTAACTTTAGCCGGGCTTGTTAAGTTTGTTAGAAAATTCGGTGTAAATAACGAGAATTTCGTCCTGCTCCTTACTGGAGGGGTTTGAAAATGAAGAAAGCCTTGATTCTTGCAGAAGGAAGATACAACACAAGCGATGGAAAGACTGCCCATGGGTTGGTTAGATACTCTAAGAGGTTTAAGATTGTGGGGGTAATAGATTCCACTTTGGCTGGAAAGGACGCTGGAGAAGTCTTGGATGGAATACCCCGCAACATTCCCATCTACGGAAGCTTCGAGGAAGCAGTTGCAGAGAATCCCGATGTTAAGTATCTCATAATTGGAGTGGCAACTCCTGGCGGATATTTGCCTCCGCTCTACAAGGAGATTATAAAAAAAGCAATAAAAAGAGGGATGAACATAGTTAATGGTCTCCACAACTTCCTCAGCGACGATCCCGAATTTTCTCGCTTAGCCAAAAGGTACAAGGTTCAGCTGATAGATGTAAGGAAGATATACAGAGACCTAAAAATTCCTTTCACAGGAAAAATTGAGGAAGTCAAGACCATAAAAGTCGCCGTACTGGGGACTGATGGTGCAATAGGCAAAAGAACTACCGCGATAATGCTTCATGAGGCATTTAAGCACTTTGGAAAGAAGAGCGTTTTTGTGGCAATGGGACAAACAGGGTGGATGCAAGGGGCAAAATACTGCATAGTAATGGACTCAATAGTAAACGACTTCGTTGCAGGGGCTATTGAGGACGTTATCTGGAGAGCTTGGAAAGAAGAAAATCCGGATGTTATTGTTACACACGGAGAGGGTTCTCTCCTCCACCCAGCTTATCCAGGTGGATTTGAGTTAATAGCCTCAGGTAGACCAGACTACATTGTGCTCCAGCATGCCCCGGCAAGAAAATTCTTCGATGACTTCCCTCAGTACGAAATTCCACCATTAGAGAGGTACATACAGCTGATTGAACTCCTCTCTGGTAAGAAGCCAATAGCTATCACAATAAACTCTGAAAGACTTACGAAGGAAGAAGCTATCCAAAAAGCCAGGGAAATAGAAGCAACTTACGGAATTCTAACGAGAGTACCTCTATATGAGGGTGTCGAAGACATAGTTAAGGCAATTCTTGAAGACGCAGAACACTTAAAAGCAGTGGCCCAGCAAGAGGTGACTGCAAATGCCTCTCAAATGCTTTGATTACATATCCATTGAAAAGCCAAAGCTCTCTTCTCGGAGGATCTCCTCCGTTTATACAATTTCTATTGATGGAAATGAGGAAAAATTTAGGCTCATTCACACCTACGAAGAAAAAATTCCCAGAAATGAAGTCTTCGCAAAGCTTATGGTCATAACTCCAGCGATAAACTACGCTCTCTTCACCCCAGAAATTTTCTTTAACTTTCCCCTCGATCCAAGAGACCTGCAGTTCTTTAAGGATATGATGGGGCTTACTGCAAATGATATCCTTGTGAACAGGATATACAAGAGGACAGGATTTGTCAGGGAAGAGTTCATCCCCAAAGAGATAAAACCGCAGCCTTTAGCGGAGGTTGTCCCGGAAAGAGTTGAAGAGGAAAATGTAAAACTAACTCCCGGCTACAACAAATGCGCTGTAATGCTTAGTGGTGGAAAGGAGAGCCTTCTCACCTATGGGCTTATGAAGGAGATCGGGTGCGAGGTTTATCCATTCTTTTTCAACGAATCCGGTGGACACTGGAAAGTTGCCCTAACAGCGTACAAGTGGTTCAAGGAGCATGAGCCAAATACCAAGAAAGTGTGGAGCAACGTGGACAGGCTTTACACATTTATAGAAAAGCACATGAAGATACTTCAAAACGTAGGCAAGCCAAAGGCTGAGGTATATCCGATAAGGCTATTTTTCTTTGAGCATTACGTCTTCTCCTTCCTGCCACTAATTGAAAAGTACAACATAGGAAATGTTTTGCTAGGCAACGAATATGACGACCCAAGAGGTCTCACCTACGAGTTCCATGGGATACCTCACTTTTATGCCGTCCTCGACCAGAGCCAGTTCTTCGACAAGTATATGACGAGATGGTTCGCCGAGAGGGGCTTAAATATAAGGCAGTGGTCTGCCGTAAGACCAATAACGGGACTTATCGTTGAGAGAATCCTCTACAACCGCTATCCGGAGCTCTTTAAACTCCAGAGGAGCTGTCACTCAGTTCACAAGGAGGGTGAAGATTATGTCCCCTGTGGCACATGCTTCAAGTGTAATGGTATCCAAACTTTTCTGCTCGCCAATGGAATAGATCCCCAGCTCATCAAATACAAACCACACCATATAGAAACACTCCCCAAGAGGATAGCGAAAGGAAAAGTTAGACTTGACGAAGATGAACTCCAGCACTCACTCTATCTAATAAAGCAGAGAACCCCCAATTTTCCGCTAAGCGGGAAGAGGAGAGACCACGTGGAGATGCTCCACTTCGATGATAGAAATTCTCACTTCGACAACATCCCCCTGGAGTTCAGGAAGAGGATATACTCAATCTTTGAGCAGTATACAAAAGGATATGCCTATCTAAAGGAAGGCAAATGGGTTGAAATAACAAGGGAGGAGGTGCTTCATGGAGTACACGATAGTTGACGGGGAGATATATCTGGAAGAGATCAAAAAGCTTGACAGGGAAATAAGCTACTCATTCGTTCGCTTTTCCATTCCCTATGAGGACTTCGCAAAGAGGCACGAAGAACTCTTTAGAGAGCTCCTTTCACATGGAGAACACAAGTTCTTCGCAGCCCTCGATGAGAAAGGAAAGCTACTGGGCCATGTCTGGGTTTGTTTGACCCTCGATACTGTTGATTACGTTAAAATAGCCTACATTTACGACATCGAAGTTATTAAAAAGGCAAAAGGGCTTGGAATCGGTTCAGCCCTTTTAAGAAGAGCTGAAGCATGGGCAAGAGAGAAGGGAGCAAAGAAAGTTGTACTTAGGGTGGAAGTTGATAACCCTGCAGTAAAATGGTACGAAGAAAGGGGATACAAGGGAAGAGCACTTATAATGGAGAAATTGCTAAACTTCAAAAATTAAGAGCTTATCTCCTTTACTTTGGCTCAAGAGATTTCCGCTCTCATCAAACACCCAAGTCCCGCCCGGAGGGTAACTGTTCACAATGAAAGTTTTAACACCAAGTAGTTTAGCCCTTTCGGACATTGCCTTAAGGTCTTCTTCACTTATCTTTCCGCTCTCGGGTGAATATTCCATGGGTACGAACAGAAAATCGGGCTTTTTCTTTCTTATCCACTTCGCTATGCGCTTGTTGTAAAGATCACCACAGATGATGATTGCAACCTTACCGAACTCAGTCTTAGCGGTCTTCACTGTATTGCCCGTACAGAACTTCATTGGTTCCTGAAACTTCCGGTGCTTAAGAATAACTTCTCCTTCACGGTTTATCAAGAGAGCAGAGTTATAAACACAGTTCTTATACGGTTCCAAGAGCCCAAAGATTACATACACAGCATTATTCTTCGCAAGAGTGCTCACTCTCTCGACAATTTCATCATATAGCTTTGCTCCACCGAAGTCCCACTCTCTAAAGCCAGTTAGGCAGTACTCCGGAAACACCAAGATATCTGGATTGTACTCTAATGCCTCTTTAAACCTCTGTTTGAACTCCTTCCAGTTAGTCTCAAAGTTTCCATCTTCAACGTGCATCGAGATTAGGACAACTTTCACCTTACACACCAGAAAAATTAAACAATAAAAGTGCTAGAGTTTTAGTTTAAAGCCCTCCGTCTCTGTGTTAATAGCCTTTAAAACCATAACATACACGTATGGCTTGGTTTCTTCCCCATCTTTTGCTCTCACAGCTCTTATTACAGTGGTTGCCAATTCTTCCAAGAGAGACATTACGTATCTGGAACCATCACCCAAGACATCCATGTTCACAAAGTAAAATATAGTCTTTTTCTGGGAGTTCCCGTATTTCACAAGAAGGTCAATGAGCATAAGGGCTTCAAACTTTGATTCAGCAAGCAAAAACACTCTAGATAAGCCTAAAACAACAACGATGGTTTGTTTGGTTTCATTTTGGGAGAAGTAGGGAGTGCAAGTTAATTCAAAATCCTTAATGAGCTTTGGAATATCACTCGCGGGTAGCCTAGCAAGTACTTTGCCTACGTTTAAGCGACCACCAACTTTAATGACCTTTAAGTTCTCAAAAAATTCCGTTTCCAAGTTTGCAAGGCTTATCTGGGTTTTGTACAAGGATAGAGTATCGAGAATATCAATGATCATTACGTCATAGCCTTTTTTTCTGGCCCAGGTGAGCAAGTAGTAGAACCCCTTGTAGGGAAGTGTCAGTGAATCGTACTCTATCAAGACACTCTCTCCCGGAACAATTGACTCCCATATTTTAGCACCTTCGGTCATTGCGATCTCCACCTTATACCACCATTGTATAGTTGTTAGGTTCATTATTTATTAGTTTTTGGATCAAAAGTCAAAACACCTTGTACCGTGGGAGCTACCACTTCAGCTGTTTACTTAGGTTGAATGCTTTTTCTGCAAGCTCATCAGGAATATCAAACGGATCTCGGTACTTGTTGAGTTCTTTGAACAAAATATCGAACTGTTTCAGCGTTTCAACGTTTTCACTTAGCATCATTTTTCGTTCCTCGTGTGGCTTAAAGGCGGCGGAATTCAAGAAAACCTCCAGATTTGACATCGCCACTCTAAGTTTCCAGAATTTCTCCCTTTCATCTTTAGAGTGAGACCAAAGGAACTCAAACAAGTTCTTAACAACATACACATGATCTCTGTAGTTCACGGCGTAAAGGAAGATAACCTCATTAGAGGCATTGTTCTGAAGAAGATATTCAAAACTCGCCCCTATATGCTCAAGCTCCCATCTGTTTATCTCAAATTTCGTATAGGTATCTTTTAACATCTCTTTATTTTTCTCTTTACACTGCCACCAAGAATATGTTGAAAAGGCTGAAGCTAAGAGTAATGTTATGAGAAGGAAAGACAAGCCCTTCTTCATGCAACCACCAAATTTAGTTCCTTGATAAAGATTTAAAAAGCCTTTTGCATTGTGTAATTTCAAGGTTGCCATGTTTAAAACCCCCAATCTGCTGGTGAACCTTTTTTATGTTTATGAAAAGACTCAAAAGAACTACCTATCAGAGATGACGTTCTCGTAGAGGGAGAAGTTGGGAAACTTCATGGTCACGGTCGTTGAAGGAATAAAAAGGCTGGATTTAGAACATTAGGATTTACTCCAAATGAGATTTTCTTTCTTCCAAAAACCTCTTCAACATCTTCGCTTTTTTAATTCTCCCAAGCTTGAGATAGGCTTGATATTCATATTCTAAATCCAAAACGGGGATTTTCATGCCCTCAATTTCTACGAAGCTTTTGTATCTGTTTATATCTACTGGTTCTTCCCACTCATCATTGACTTTTTTCTGTATGTCGCCCATTATCTCAACCTTAACCCCATCGATCATCAGCACTCCAAAGTGAGACCGGATTTTCTCGCTCTCCTTGAACCTGACAGGCTCGACCACGAACTCAGAGAAGAGCCTTTCAATTTCGTATGCCCCTTCCCTGTCTGTCTGGATGTCAATGTCATGGGGCTCAACTGGAACGCCCTGGAGGGCAAAGCCAAGGCTCCCCGTAACCGCCCAGGTGACGTCGCTTTGGCTTAACCTTTCATATAACCTGCGGAGGACTTCGAGGTGTTTTCGGGGAATCATTTCAACACCCTAAATGGATTAAGGCTGGTCTTTATAAAAAGATTTTTAGGATACCGCATAAGCGTTTCAAAACCTTGATACTGCCTACTATATGCTCCACTGCAAGATCGCTATGATTTGGACAAATTCGCAACAGCCCAAAAAGCAGGAATCTATTACCTCTACATAGTTGTCCTCGGAGATAATGGCTGGAAGAGCTGGGATGTAATTAAGATCGAGGTAAGCTAAATCTCGAAAGCCTGTGTGTTGTTATATGTAAAAATTATACGCAAATAAGTAATACTTAATTCAAGGAAAAACTTTATATATAGTAAGTGCAACTTTCAATTAAAAGTCCAACAAGAAGGGGAGTGTTAAAAAGCTGGAGCACAAAAGTACAATATGCTCTCCTCTTCTGGATGCTCCCTCCAGTGTGTAAAATTGAGGAAAAGTTTGGAGGTGTTTTAGATGCCAATGTACCTCATAACTCACAGATACCCGAACGAAGAGCTCTTAAACGCTGTAAAAGAGGCCGCAGAATTCTTTGAGCGGATACCCTCATTGCCCAATGGTATAGAGTTCCTTGCAAGCTACAACACAGACTTTGGTGCCTATACACTGTGGAAAGCACCAAACAAAGAAGTGCTAGAGAAAGTGTTAGAGGACTCTCCGACGTTTAAGAAGAACGCGGAGATAGTGGAGGTCGTGCAGAGCTATCCACCCACATCCGAATACACTGTTAGGGTATGGAGAATGTTGCTCGCAATGGCCAAAAAGTGAGGATATCCCTTTTCTCATTTTATTTTTTACACCTCAAAATTTCCATCTTTTTAGGGCATGAAGCTTAAAAGGGTGAGTAAAGATATTCGACCGGTGGATTATATGGATCCTATAATTCGCGAAGCTAGGCCTGAGGACAAGCCATTCATCGAAGAGATAGCAAAGCTAACATGGGAAGGTGAAGACTACCTTGCTAGGGTTTTTGATAGCTGGGTAGAAGATGGGAACTTCTACGTTCTTGAACTTGAGGGAAAAGTCATCGGAACGGCAAAGCTGACTCTTTTACCCGATAAGGTCGGGTGGCTTGAAGGGCTTAGAGTACACCCTAACTACAGGGGCAAGGGCTTTGGAAGAATGATTCACAATTTCATGATACAGAAAGGAAGGGGACTTGCAAAAGATGGTATCATAAACGCTCTGGAGTTTTCGACTTATTTCCTCAACAAGGAGAGCATAGCAATGGCAAAGAAAGATGGTTTTAAGATCGTCAAGCGCTACTACATTATGGGGAAAGCTGTAGAAGGAATTAAACCTTCAAAGCCATCCGACAGCACAATAACCTCTTTAGAAGAGCTTGAATACGAGGAGTATATTCCCGTGGGATGGAAGTTCGTTCATAAAGTCCCGGAAGCTTTAGACTGGCTCAGGGAAAAAGCTATTATCAAAGAATGCGGCGGAGCCAAGTTCATGATGCCCAAAGACTCTGAGAGTGCTTTTGTACCGTTTCACCTTTCAAAGTCATATGTAGAACAACTCCTCCCCTGCATGGCACAAGAAGCTTTGAACGCAAATCAAAAATACATTGAAATTATGGTGCCCGAAGAAAGGAAGGAATTACTTGAGCCCCTCAGAGAGCTTGGCTTTGAGGTCTGGGACAACTGCAAGGAGCCCAATGTGTTGGTGTTCAGGAAGGAGTTAAAAGTTTGAAAAAAGATTTCATTCCTCCAAAAACCTTTCCACCTTCTCTACCTTCCCTTCTATTGCTTCAAGCCTTTTTTCAATACCTTCTAGCTTTGAAACAAGTCTGGAGATTTCATTTGCCGTTTTAATTTCTTCCCTGTCATGCAAAGAGTAGCCAACAGAATAGGAGATGCCTGCCGCCATCAGGAACAATAGTATTGCAATGCCGATGTTCGGGTAGTTTGCGCCCCCTTTCAGGATTATTACTGTAGACAGAACTATTGCGACTAACCAACTTGCTAAAATAATCACATCTCTCGTTCTCATCCAACCACCTCCTTCAGGATATCAGGAGAGACCTTAATATCAAACGGGACAAGTTCATAAAACCTCAAGGCTATTCCTCGTTTTTCATCTATCACGACTCTGCTCTTAACTATTCCCGCCTTTTCAAGCTTTTTTAAGTGGATTTTTGCAAGGGCCCTGCTTATTCCCAGTGCTACGGCTATCTCATTAAGGTACATTGGTCTGTTCTCTTTGGCAAGCACCCCCACAATTTTGAGCCTTAGTGGATGTCCCAGCCCATCAAGTATTCTTGCCAGTTCTTCCACATCCATGTTATCACTTGATAACATGTAATCAAATGATTACATATAAATTTTTCGGTAATTCGTTCAAGATTTGAGAATGGAAAAAACATACAAGACCCTGCTATTTAAGTTCCCTCAAGGATGCTCCCATTACTCCTGCCGAAAATTATTTAAAAATTGTTCACCCAAAACACGACGCTTTAAGCCTTCAGAGGGGTTCTTTATGCGCTGGAGCGAGATTCCTAGGGAAGCCAGGACCTACATGATATACCATGCACTCATAGCGCCTGGACTCATAACTTGGACGCTCTTCCCCCTCTACCTCATGATGACGGGCTACTCCGTTCTCGAAGTCGGGGCGTTCTTCACGATAGTCAACATCGCCTCGATCCCGCTCACCTACCTCTTCGGCAGGCTCTTCAACCGCTGGGACATCAAAAAGGGCCTGATAGCGATAGACATCCTCGATGGGATAGCATACGTAATGTACGGCCTTGCCAAAGGAGCAATAGCGCCGCTGATGCTCTTCGGCGGAAAAGTGATCGACAAGCTCTCCACGCTCCTCTACCCTCTCTACCAGGCCTACGAGCAGATAATTTACCCTGAAGACAAGTATGAGGAGATATTTGCATGGCACCTCCGCCTGCCTGAGATAGCCACCTTAGTGAGCTTTCCGATAATGGGCTACCTCCTCGGGTATGTGTACAACAAGCCGGAGCACTACCGCCTGACCTTCCTCTTCTTCGGCCTTCTCTCTGTCGTGACTGTTGCCTACCTCTGGCTCTTCCTCCCGAGCGTTGGTAGGGAGGAGAGGATAAGCCCGGAAGGGTTCACATTCAGGGTTGGAGAGTTTAAACGCCTAATCGCGTTTGAGACCCTCTTAACGCTCGCGTGGGGACTTGCGCCGGAGTTCATCCTCATAAACTACATTGTCTTCGTTCTCCACAAGACGGTCTTCGAGACAACGCTGATAACCGTTGCGAGCAGTCTGATGAGAATAGCTGGCACCTACGCCAGCGAGAGGGTTCCAAAGGAAAAGGGCTTCCATGCCATAGCCCTTGGGATGTTCCTCAACGCCTTCTACGCATTCGTGATGGCGCTCTCTCCATCCTTCTGGCTAGTCCTGGCCGTTTACGCCGTTGGCGACTTCGGCAACGCGCTGTGGTTCCCGTTCTACCGCTCGTGGCTCTTCAAGCTCATTCCAAAGGAGAGGACAACAGAGTTCCACGCGGCGATATCGAGCTACCGGAAGGTTCTCGGACTCGTAACACCGGTCGCGGCAGGTTTCCTTGCGAGCATTCACCCAACGTTGCCCTACGGTGCAAGCCTTGTGGGCTTCATAGCGGCTGGATTGTTACTACTTATGGATTTCGAGAAGAAAGTAAAAAACTCACGCCTCGCCCATCTGCGATGTGTAGAGCCTGTAGAAGTGGCCTTTCTTTGCTAACAGCTCCTCCGGAGAACCCTCCTCCACTATTCTTCCATCGTCAACCACCACGACCTTATCGGCGAAGCGCGTTATTCCGAGGCGGTGGGCGATTATGATGCTCGTCCTGCCCTCCATCAGCCTGAGCATGGCATCCTGCACCAGCCTCTCGGTCTTCGGGTCAACGCTTGAGAGCGCCTCGTCGAGGATAACTATGTCCGGATCCTTTAGAAGTGCTCTCGCGAGGGATATAAGCTGTCTCTCCCCAACGGAGAGGAGCTTTCCGGCCTCTCCCGCGGAGGTGTTGTAGCCCTGCGGGAGCCTCTCTATGAACTCGTGGACGCCAAGCTGCTTGCAGACCCTTATCACGTCCTCCTCGCTCGCCTCCGGGTTCGCCATAAGGATGTTCTCCATTATCGTCCCCGGGAAGAGATATGTCTCCTGCGGGACGTAGCCTATTCTCTTCCTCAGGCTCTTCCTACTGATCTCCCGCCCGTCGATTCCGTCGTAGAGCACTCTGCCGCTCGTCGGGTCGTAGAAGCGCATTATCAGGTTCGCCATCGTGGTCTTTCCGGCTCCAGTCTTTCCGACAACGGCCACCTTCGTGGCGGGAGGTATGTGGAGGTTTATCCCCTTGAGGACGGGGACGCCGTTCTCGTACTCAAACCAGACGTCCTCGAACTTAATCTCACCTTTCAGCCTTTCCACTTCTCTTCCAGAGTAGTCCTCAACGTTCTCGTCATCCAGAACCTCGTATATCCTCTCAAGCGCGGCCAAAGCCGACTGCAGGCTGTCGTAGAGGCCTATGACCTCGTTTATCGGCCCGCGGAAGCGCTGGGCGTACTGGATGAATGCAACGACGACACCCACGCTAACTGCGCCCTGGTAGGCTAAATATCCCCCGTAGGCTATGACGACTATGACCGAGAGCAGGCTGGTTATGTTCATGAGAGGCCAGAAGAGGCCCATATACACGGCCACCCTCAAGTAGGCCTTTATGGTCTCCCTTGAGACCTTCGAGAACTCCCTCTCTACATCGCTCTCCCTTCCAAAGGCCCTTATGGTCTCCACACCAGCGACGCTCTCCTCCACGACGCTCGAAATCCTCGCTATCTTCTGCCTCGTCTCCCTGTATGCCCTCCTCATCTTCCCGCCGAAGTAGTAAGCGACGATGGCCATCAGCGGGACGCTCGTGAGGGTCACAAGCGTCAGCTTCACGTCGAGAAGGAGCATGGCGATTATTATGCCTATGAGGCTGAGCAAACTTCCCAGGCTGCCGAGAAGGCCCGAGACGAGGACGTCGTTCACTATTCCGGTATCGTTCACTATCCTCGAAACGAGGTCTCCGGTCGATTTGTCCTTGAAGAAGTCCAGACTTGAGCGGAGAACCTTCTCGTGGAGCCTCGCCCTCAGGTCTCGGAGGACTTTCTGGCCAAAGATCTCGATGTAGAACATCTGGAGCGTGGCGAAGAACCACTGGGCCACGAGGGAGGCAAGGTAGAGCAGAGCCACAATCAGAAAGCCCGAATAATTGCCAGCTAGGATGTAGCGGTCTATCGCTATCCTCAGGATGTACGGGGGAGCGAGCGTGGCCAGGGCGGAGCCCACTATGCTCGCAACGACTATCGCGAGGGTCCGTTTATGGGACAGGGCCTCTCCTATGAACCTTCTAAGGAGCGCGAGGGACGAGTCACTGGCCATTCCACCCACCCCTGCCAAGCATCTCGCTGAAGAGGCCTCCTTTCCCTGCCAGCTCCTCAGGCTTCCCGTCCTCAACGATCCTGCCATCGACCATAACTATGACCCTGTCCACGAGCCTCGCCATTGAAAGGCGCTGGGAGACGATAACGGCGGTTTTGCCTTCGAGGATGTCCCTAAGGTCTTCGATCAGGCTCTCCTCGGTCTTTGCGTCGAGGTTCGAGACCGGGTCGTCGAGGAGGATTATCTTGGGCTCGAGGAGAAGGGCCCTCGCCAGGGCTATCCTCTGCCTCTGGCCGCCGGAGAGTGTTACGCCCTTCTCGCCGACAACGGTGTCGTAGCCATCGGGAAGCGAGGAGATGAAGTCGTGGATTTTCGCTATCTTGGCAGCTCTGATGATCTCCTCAAGGCTCGCGTCGGGCTTCGCTAAGGCTATGTTCTCCCTTATGCTCCTGTTGAAGATGAAGGGCTCCTGGGGGACATAGGCGACTGTTTTCCGCAGGCAGGCCGTCTTTATCTTCCTCACGTCCACGCCGTCAATGAGGACTTCCCCCTTTTTCGGCTCGTAGAAGCGCGCTATGAGCTTTAACAGGGTGCTCTTCCCACTTCCGGGCGGCCCGGTTATGAGGACTTTCTCGCCCGGCCTTATTTTCAGGTTCAGTCCCTTTAGCACGGTCTTTCCAGTGTGGTATGTGAGCCATACATTCTTGAACTCGATCTCCCCGCGTGGGTTGGTGAGCTCGACGGCATCAGGCGGGTCAACCTCGGCCGGAGCGGAGTCGATAACCTCAAAGAGCCTTGAGGCAGCGGCAAGACTCCTCTGGATGTCGCCTATGGTGAAGCCGAGAGCTCTAAGGGGCCACGTCATGGTTAGCATGTACGTTAGAAAGGCGGTGAGTTCTCCAACGGTAAGGTTCTGGCCCATTATCGCCCTTCCGCCGTAGTAGAGCATGACGCTCATCGCTATCCCCATCACGAGGAATGGCGCATTTCCGTAGAGGGCGGTTATCTTGGTGGCTTGGACGTTGAGCGTGTATAATTCCTCGTTCTCCTCCTGGAACTTCCCCTGGATTTCTTCCTCTACGGAGAGGGCCTTTATCGTCTTAACTCCTGCTATGCTGCCCGTCGAGACCGAGGCTATAACTCCCGTCTGGTGCCTCACCTCGTCGTATATGGGCCTCACTTTCTTCGCGTAGGTTGTGTTCAAAGCTACCACGAGGGCTATCGTGAGGAGAGCGACACCGGTGAGGGCCCTGTTCATGCGGGCCATGTAGTAGAGCGAGACAATGATGAGGAAGACGGAATAGACGAACATCCTTACACGGAACGATAAAAAGCGCGTTATCCTCTCGGTGTCGTTGGTTATCCTGCTTATGAGCTGGCCGGAATAGGTCTTGTCAAAAAACTCCATCCTGTGCCGCTGGATTGCCCTGAAAGCGTCCATACGGAGATGATAGACGGCGTGCTGGGCCGCCTTAACCAAAAGGTACCTCCCGCTGAAGCTGAAGGCCCCGTTGAGGATAGCAACGAGAAGCACGAGGAGAGCGTACCTGATAGCAACCCGATACTCGCCGGTGATTACACCCTGGTCTATGGCCTCCCTTATGAGGACAGGAATCACGCCGTTAGTGTAGGACATAAGGAGGACTATGGATAAGCCGCCTACGAAGTGGAATTTGTGGTCTCTGAGGTAGCTCAGGAGTCTTTTGAGTTGCCGCACTGAGTCGCTCATGGTGGAAAGATTGAGTCCGCTACTATAAATATTTGTCGGTTAAGATGTCCATCTGATAAAGCTTTCAACATGCCCAGGGCTTGACCATCAGTGCCGATGTTGTTACAAACCATGTAAAAACCACCAGAGCGAGCTCGTCAATGCGTTTTTCATAATAGTCCCGCTGGAGGAGGTACAAAAGACCAGTTGCAAGGAAGAGGAAGATGAGCATCATCACAAAGCCTTCACCATATAGTTTTTTGCAGATGCCAACTGGAAGTAAAAGTAACCCAAAGAGAAGATGGCTTCCCGCATGTTCCTTCAAACCATAGCGCCTAAGGATGAAATAACCGAGAATGAGAGGTATTATTAAGAACCCAACTGCAAGGATCCAAGTGGATGTTACACAGTAAAACGCGACACAGGGATCCTGTCCAACTCTTCGAGTAGTCATGTAGAGACTGACAACTTTCCAGTTGCCGATTCCAAAGTAGGTTTCGACGAAAAAGACAAAGAGGGAATATGCCACCATAAGAGCTGGCTTTCCCCTCATTTACTTCGCCTCAAAACTCCGGAATCCTTATAGGTGCCTGGAGTTCTTTTTCATTCTTTTCAAGATCCGTTGCGAGCATTCTTATCCTCTCAACCCCTTTGATCTCTTTGATATATTCCGCCACGCTCTTTGGTACCAGATCCTCCCATGGTTCGCCTTCAATCATTCTTCTCCTTATTTCTGTAGCAGAGAGTATATCCTTCCTGAACATTGGCTGAACTACTACTTTATAACCCCTCTCTCTAAAAAGCTGTGCGACAAGGGAATTACCGGTAAAGACTACGTCAAACTTCGGCACCATTGCTTCTACATACGGAGCCCAAATAGAGTTGAAGTTTATATCTGGCAAAGCAACGAGGAAATATTTTCCTCTCGGAATTCCTTTTTCATCTAAAGCCCTTATAAGCATCTCCATTCTTTCGCTTGTTGTAAATGGGTTTTTCAAAGTATGGCTAACCTGAGCACTTCCAATACCAATTATAACCTCATCAACCTGCTCAAAAACGTATTCGAGGGCTTTCAAATGTCCATTATGTACTGGCTGGAATCTACCAACGAAAAGACCCCTCATTATCTATCCCTCCTCATGGAGTAGTTTTACCTTCACTTCATCCCCAACCTTCAGTCCCAAAAGCTCTGCAGCTGAACCTTGATTAACCGCTATCTCAAGATAATCATGACTCCCTGGAAGAGAAAGCAACTCTCCAGGTTTTACCTTGCCATAGGTGTCCAAATAAGGAATTTTTCTTCCCAGAATCTCGACGTATTTCGGTCGTTCATAGTTCTCGAGGTTTAGAATGACGTTTCCAAAGTCATCGATATAGATAACCTTCAAAAGCCAGTAATCTTCTTGTTTTTTGGGCTCTAGATCAAGCCTGATTATGCTTTCTATGTCAATTTCTTTTCCAAACCTAGAAGGCTCATACCCAAGGCTGAGCAGAGCTCCCGCAGGACCGAACACATCTCTCCCATGAAAAGTCGAACTTATCTTCCTTCCTATGATATTTTCCATTTTTTTGAGGTCTATTGCGTATGCCGCTTTTGGCTGTATCCACTTGAGGGGAAGCGTTGCTAAACCGTTGTCGGGAAGTACTAAGAATTGTGTACCTTCTATTATGATTGCTCTCCTCTCGGTGCCTACCCCTGGATCAATAACCCCTACGTGGATAGTATTTGGGGGGAAATATTTTACAACCTGCTCCATAACAAAAGAGCCTTCAACAATGCTGTGACGTGTTATCGAGTGAGTAATGTCAACTATTTTTGCTTCTGGATTTATTGTCAAAATGGCACCTTTCATTTCTCCCACGTAGGGCCCTTTAATGCCGAAATCTGTAGTTAGAGTTATCACTGGCACCACCTAAAAATTATTAAGGTTTATCTTTAAAAGAACTTTGGGGGAAAGCATGAGGTATTTAAAATTTATTCCAATCGTGCTCATTCTTCTGATTTTCTCTTCTGGATGCTTAGTTAAGGAACCGGCAAAAGTTGAGATTAATACAGACAAAAGCGCCGTTAAGGAGGGGGATATTTTTCATATAATAGTTAAGGTCAACAACACTGGAAAAGTCGCGATAACTGGGGTTAACCTGTATCTTAACAACCCGGACTTTAGGGTACTTCAAGCTCCTTCTTTGCAGGCACCTCTCAAAGTAGGTGAGACCACAGAGCTTATATGGATAGTCCAGGCTCCTTCAAATCCCGGTAGATATATACTCAAAGCATCCGTAGAGATAGTGGATGAACTTCAGAGAACATGGGGTGGATTCTATAAAGAATTGATAATAAACGTCGTGGAAAAAGAAAGCGAGATACCTTTATTTGGGGTGTTGAGTGCAAGCGTTGCTTCTCCAGAGAAAGTTGAAGGGGGTAGTGAATTTAGAGTTGAGATAACACTAAAAAATACGGGCAACGCTCCCATAACACTTAGGGGAATCTCACTGAATCTATTAGATGGCATGGAAATTGTCAGAGAGCCAGAGGTTCCAGCAAATATTCTTCCTGGGGAAGAACATGGGCTGATTTATGTAATCAAAGCCCCCTACATGCCAGAAGAGGGATATATAACTATCTCCGTAATCTACTCTGAAAATGGAGAGGAGAAAAGGGAGCTTAAAAACAGATTCATCAAAACTCTTTGGAGACCGTGGAACTATGATGACGACACTTTAAGACTCGCATATAGTGAGGAGTACTACTGGATAGAGCTACCTTACCTCGTTGATGGATTTTGGAAAGAAAAATTCAATTCTACATCTAAGATAAACCGAGAACTATTAAAGAATGAATCACTTTCACTTGTGAAAAACGCTACCTCAGAGATTGAAGCTGCGAAGGCAGTTTATGATATGATTAAAAGCAGATACACCTTTGGGGACATCACAACGACCACAAACCCCTCTAATATACTTCCCCAGAATAAGATAAGCTACGAAGAGGGCACACTTCTTTTTACAGGGATTTTAAGATCTTTGAATATTCCGGCTAGGGTTGTAACACTCTATAACGGGGAAGACTGCACGGAGAATGCAATTTCAGAGTTTTATTCAGCGGGGATATGGTATGTTGTAGACTTCAAGAGAGAATTCTTTGGCTCGAGAGAAGAATACATAGCAACCCCATATTTCCCCAAAATCTATCAGATGGTAACAAATGGGATATACAATCTTGTAGCTCAAGCACCGGAAGAAGAAAAAAAGCACGAGCACGTGGATGTAAGCCCCGAGTACTTGGCCAATATAGAGGACTCCTTAAAGAAGGTCGTCTCTGAAAGACTTAACCCTACAGTAAAGCCAAAATTATCAGTGGTGCTGATCAACATGAATCAAAACGAGCGTATATTCACCCTTTTCTTATTTGCTTCTGCCCCTGAAAGAGAACTAAACCTTGTCTTTCAGAAGGCTGATCCGAAGAATCTTGCAAAAAACGTTGATGCACTATACAAATTTTATAAAGACAAGCCATGGCCAGAAAACTTTAGAGAGTACTGGGATATCCTGATGGAGGTGTACAAATGATAGTAGTGCTTAGATTAGGACACAGGCCGGAAAGGGACAAAAGAATAACAACCCATGTAGCCCTAACTGCGAGGGCTTTTGGAGCGGATAAAATCATAATAGCAGCCGAAAAGGATGAGCATGTGTATGAGAGCGTTACAGACGTTGTAAAACGCTGGGGAGGGCCGTTTGAGATTGAATTCAACCCACACTGGAGGCAGATTTTGAGAGAGTGGAAAGGAAAGATAGTTCATTTAACTATGTATGGAATACACATTGATGAAGCTATCCCAAAGATAAGGGAAGTGGCAAAGAAGGAGGACATCTTGATTGTTGTTGGTGCTGAGAAAGTCCCGAGGGAAGTTTATGAGATTGCCCACTACAACGTGGCTGTTGGGAATCAGCCCCACAGCGAAGTTGCAGCATTGGCGGTGTTTCTCGATAGACTTCTTGAGGGAAAAGGACTTAAAAAAGAATTCAAAAATGCAAAGGTTAAGATAATCCCGCAAGAAAAAGGGAAGAAGGTAATATCTCTGGAGGAGCAGGGAGATGTTGAATAGATACCGCTCAAACGTTAAGGGATACTTAGAGGCCATAGTAAAGCCTTTAGCTAAAATAGGAATTACCCCCAACCAGCTTACATTTGTTGGACTGTTGATATCTCTTTTGGGGGCGTATTTCTTTGCCCAAGGCTCTCAGAGGATTGCCGCATTAGTACTGCTCTTTGGATCACTTGTAGATGCCCTTGACGGAACTTTGGCACGGCTTACAGAAAAAACTTCACGGTTTGGAGCATTTTTGGACTCAGCCTTCGATAGAATAAGCGATGGGGCAGTGCTGTTTGGAATCGCATATGGAGGGTTGGTAAAATGGGAGATTGCAGTTATTGCGCTCATAGGTTCATATTTGGTTAGTTACGAGAGATGCAGGGCGGAACTTGCTGGAAGCGGTACTCTCGCGATTGGAATAGCTGAGAGGGCAGAGAGGCTCCTCATAATAATTGTGACAGCCCTTTTCAACAGGGTCGATATTGGTGTTTATGCCGTTGCAGTTTTAGCATGGATAACGGCATTCCAAAGATTGTGGGAAGCAAAGAAAAGATTAAGTTGAGATGAAAAGCTAAAACGGGATGATGAAAATTTCGCTAGCGGAGCTGTGAAGATCCCTGCCGTTACTGACCGTTTAGCTCTTCAATTATTACCACTATCTCTCTAAGGTCGCTTATAACAAATTCACACTCTTTCCACAGCTCTTTTTTGTTTCCCTTCTTATCCAGCAGAACACTGACCATGTCAACCTGCCTAGCGCCTACACAATCTTTAAGAGGATTATCACCAACGTATATTGCCTCTTCTCCTTTAACATTTGCCTTTTCCAGAGCTAACTCAAATATCCGTGGGTGGGGTTTGTAAAAACCTGCCTCCTCACTTGTTGTTATGCTGTCAAAGAGTTCTAGAATACCCAAGGCTTCTAGTTGGGCTTTGAGATAGTCATTGTCAGAATCCGTGATGAGTCCTACATGATATCCATTGGCTCTTAAGGTTTTTAGAGTTTCGAGGGCTTCATCGTAGAGTTTCCCATACTTTTGATGCATTTTAAGGTGAATTTCCCAGAACTTGGGAGGGACTTCAAAATTGTATTTCTTAGCAAGCTCCTGCATAATTTCTTCCTCAAGCAACCTAATTGGTTTGTAGGGCTTCCCTGCAAATTTCTTAAATCTTTCACTTGTAAGAGCTTCGTATTCTTTCCATATCTCCACTGGATCAACGTTCTCCGCTTTAACCCCTCTCAAAACTTCTTTTATTATGTTCTGGTGGGTAATGTCTTCATGTTCCTTGCTGAGCAGCGTACCAACGAAATCAAAAAACACCGCCTTTATCATTACTTATCACCAATACAAAAATTGTCTCTCGTCTTAAAAATCCTTTATTGTGAAGGGATTAAATATCTAACAAGCGTGAAATATAGTTGGATAAAAGACAACTAAATGAAAATACTTTTGCCTGATTTTGCCATTTAAACGTAAAATCTTGGAAAATGTATTTATAGAGCAAGAGAATATAATCGAAGGGGGTGATTGTGCTCGAGGCTGTACTGCTGATATGGGGAGTTAGAGACGAGGTATTGGAAAAACTTCCAATAAAAGGTCACTGGCTGTACGGAGAATACGACTTCATAGCAGTTTTAAGATTTGAAGAGGGCAGAGAGCTGGAGGAGTTCAAGAGAGAGCTGCATCATCTAATTGGAAGTGAGAAGTTTAAAATATATCCAGTAAAATATTCAGCAAGAAACAAACTTTTCCAGCCCTAAAGCCAAATTAATTCATAATTTCGGCTCCATAATGCCCATCTTCTTAAGTTCTTCATAAGCTTTCCTTAGGACTTCTCGGATTTTATACCTCTTGTTGAGCCCTCCAAGCTTATAAGCTGCTTTTCTAAGGCTGCCTGACTGCAAAAAGAGCTTTAAAAGTGCAACCTCTTCAAAACTTAAATCTTCCAAGTGCTTCAATGCGAGCTCTGCTATCTCGATTGGATTGTTGCCCTCATAGGGAAAATCTGCCGACAATATGGGCTTATCCAGCAGCTTTGTGAATTCAAATTCAATTATAGTCACCTCCGTGTCAGATTTTATGTTTTTGTAGTGTTCTCTAAGGGCATCCAAAAGCTCCTCTTTGTTCTTAAACCCGTCCTTAACAGCGTCTTCATCAGTAAGCTCAGAAACTTTCTTCCTCTCAACTCTCTTTATCTTAGCCTTTCCAAGAACATAACCTCCTGCATGGATAAGAACCTCATCTCCTGGTTTTAGGTTAACTTTGCCCATCCTTATAGTGGCATTTTTCTTCCCGCTAAGGAGCATATCTTTGTATTTTCCATCGAACTTTAGATTCTTCATTTTATTCCCTCCTTGGTCTTAGGAGGCGGAACTTTATGGCAATTACTCCATAGCGATTCTCCTTCCATTTTGGATACATGTTGTGGAATCTTTTCACAGCCTGTTCAAAGCTGGGCTTATCTGGAAAAATCTTTTCTATGGGTTCCTCCCTTAAAACCTGCCTAAAAGTCTCATATTTTTTAACTGAGATAACCTCCGCAGGAACTTCGTTGTTAAATAGTATTTTATCTTTGGGCTTGATCCCCTTTAGCTGTGGATAGGCTACTCTAACCTCGATCCGCTTTTCTCCGCTTTTTATCATCTCAAGATATTCATCCCTAACGTATAGTTTGTGCACTTTCATTGCTCCCTTAGTTAGTGGAGTAGATGCCTTAAAAAGATTGCACAAAAATGAAAAGGTTTAAATCATTTGAGAGCTAAATATACTTGGTGTGATAAAATGCGAAGAGCTCAAAGTGCACTTGAGTATCTTTTCATACTGGCTGCTGTTCTGATACTGGTTATGGTAACCATAAGAGTTGTTTTCACAAGTGTTCAGGCATTAAACTCCTCAGTAACTGAATACATCGATACCGTAAAGGACAAGATTCTTGAGACTCTGTGAGGTGGTTCAATGGAGCTCTTTTTAATAGGTCTCGGGGTTATAATGGGTATTCTAACCTCTTACACTGATATAAAAACTGGATTTATAGATGATAAGCACGTTTTTCCAATTGCCGGGATTGGGATTCTTTATTATCTTTACTATGGGATTGCCGTAAAGCATGACGTTTTCTACGCATTCTCCGGATTAATAGGACTCGCCATCGGATTTTTGTTGGGTTATCTGCTCTATCTCATGGGAGGCTGGGCAAGTGGGGACGTTGTTATCTTAATGGGCTACTCAGCTCTCTTTCCGTACGCATCAAGCTATGCAAAGATAGTTCCCCCGTATGCGGTAAGATATCCCCTGCACGGCATAACCCTCTTATTTAACAGCATACTTGCTGTGTTCCCCTTCATTTTCTTTTATTCCCTCGCAGTGTTAGTAATAAGGAGAAAAACTACTCGATTAAAGGAGATTTTCATCGATAAATGGCTCAAGCCCTTTGAGCTTGCCCTCTGGATATCCGCGGCTTTTGTGATTCTCAGAATTGTCGGGAGAGCTATTCCTCCTCAATTTGGGGTTTTAATATGGGCAATAGCGATAGTTATCTTAGCAAAACTGCAAAAGGTTGGAGATGTCGTTGGGTTAATGCTTTTTGCTTATGGTGCATTTAAAACGCCGGAAATCATCTACAGCTATTTGAAACTTGCCGCAACATTTTATACCTTTAAGGTGTTCTTTTCCCTTGTAAAGGTTTTAAGGGAGGAAGTATTGACAAAAAAAGTTTCTGCTAATGAGCTTAAGGAATGGGACATCCTCGGCGAGTGGATATATGAAAAGGACGGCAAAATCTATAGAGACAGAGAAAGTTCTTTTGACAAGGTTATTAGGGCTTTGAAAACTCTTAACCTAAATGCGCTGAGAGTTGAATACGACAAACTAATCGCCTCACCAACGGCTGAAGGGCTCAGAAAAGAGGACATAGAGACCCTCAAAGCTCTTGTGAACGAAGGAAAGTTGGAAGATGAATTTGTTGTAAGGAATGCGATGCCCTTTGCACCGGCCTTATTTTTGGGCTTCTTAATATCGGTGTTTTACGGCGACTTATTCTGGTGGCTCGTGCTAAAAAGTTCAGGGCTTTAAACTTTTAAAAAACCTTGCAGAATTTAATATAGAAAAGGGATGATGAGCTTTTGCTTTGCTGATTGTGATGAACACGCCCTTCTCTGACCTACCCTTTTTCTTTTAGAATTTTCTCAATGATTTCCTTTACTTCATATAGGTTTCTCGCAAGATAGTCTCCTTCAACCCCCTCATGGGGGTTAATAGCTATGCTCACATCCGCAACTTTGAACATGGCTATATCGTTGTGCCCATCACCTACGGCTATGGTCAGCTTTGGCTTGAGCTTTTCTTTAAGCTCGAGCAATATATCCCCTTTGTTTCTGAAGTCCACCCATGGAAGAACTTCTCCGGTTATCTTGCCTTTTTCGTCAAAGACAAGCTCATTTGCATACACAAAATCAGCCTTAAGTTCCCTTCCTACCCTCTCAGCAAGGCATTTAAGGCCGCCGCTGATTATTGCAATTTTAAAGTTCCTCTTTCTCAAGAATTGAAAAAGCTCTTCCACACCTTCAAAATACTCAACTGAATTTGCCCATTCCATAACTTCATCTTTTGTTCTCCCTTTCCAGAGAGAAGCGTCCAACTTTGCCCATGTTGCATAGTCAAACTCCCCAGCAAAGAACCTTTCTGCGTATTCTTTCCCTTTGTCCCACGTACCAAACTTTTTATGAAGCTCAACCCAGCTTGATTTGGATTTTACCAAGGTTCCTTCTAAATCAAACGCTATGAGGTACATCTCATTCCCTCCATCCATATTCTCCGATTAGAGGCACGAATGCCACGCCACCATGGTTTTTTATCTTTACCCTGTTGTCTTCACTTATTTTTATAACCTCAAGGAGCTCTTGCCACAGGTGGTAACTTCCTACAGGAATTAAAATTTTGCCTCCCACTTTGAGCTGTTCTATCAGAGGTTCGGGAACTTTGGGAGCTCCGGCGGTAACGATTATTCTGTCATAGGGGGCTTTTGGTGGAAACCCCTTAGTTCCATCGCCAACGATTACGTGCACCTTATCTTTGTAGCCTGCTCTCTCAAGGTTTCTTCTGGCAAATTCTGCAAGCTCTGGAATTCTCTCTATTGTATAGACATCTCGTTTAACGAGCTCATAAATCAAAGCAGCATTCCACCCACTTCCAGTTCCCACTTCAAGGACGTTCATTCCCTCCTCCAGCTCGGCAAGCTCCAGCATTATAGCGACCATGTGGGGCGCACTTATTGTTTGACCTGCGGGAATTGGAAGAGGTTCATCAACGTGAGCATATGCCCTATACCTCTCAGGAACGAACTTATATCTCGGCACTCGAAGAAAAGCTCTCTTTACTTTTTCACTCTTGATTATTCCTTCTCTTTCAAGGTTCTCAACAAGTCTCATCCATTTCCTATACAGCTCATCTTCTTCCATGTCCTTCACATATAAAAATTGCAAAAGAAGGATTTTAAGTTTGTGGAGATTATTCCCCTTTGTACCCCCTATAAATCTCAAGGCTCCTGCTTGCCCTTGCCCTTATAGGTCTCCCCATAATTCTAACAATTTTGTCCGCTTTAGCTTTTCCATGCCTTAGCATTTTATTTTCCGTTTTTATTTTGTCTATCTTGAAGGTGTAACCTCCAACTTCCAGAACTTCTCCAACTGCAAATTCTTCTTCCCTATCAACTTTGACCTTGAATGACTGCGTAATTCCTTTGGGAAGATATATGGAAACTCCAATTATTTTTGGGTAGGTCAGGCTTTCTCCCCAGAGCGTCTTAACGTCCTTTATTAGGGCTTTTTCAACCCGTTTGTTCTCTTCCAGTTCGATTCCAGTAATCCTAACTTCATCATCCTCAATCTCAACTATATCCCCTACCTTTATTTCCTCGTCCTCGGGAAGCTCCGCAAATCTCTTGAAGCTTCTTTCATGTTTGCTAACTATTATTGGGATTTTAATGAGCTTGCTTAATGTGATCTGCCATACATGACCGCACTCACTGCATCTTAGCTTTACTTCTCTCCCTCTCTCTGATATAACCTCAACTTCCTCGCTTCCACATTCAGGACATACAAAATACTCTTCCATTTTCCTCACCTTGCAGCTTTGGATGACTTTTCTTTATAAAGATTAGCTCAGCTTTCTTTTAATCTAACTAGATATGTTCTTCCCTCTTTAACCCTTTCTATTAAGCCTTTTTTCTCCATGTCTCTTAACAGCAAGCTGACTTTTGCCTTTGAAAAGCCAAGGCGCTTTACAAGATCGCTTTGGTAGAGTGGGCCTTCTTTAAGCAGTTCAAGAACCTTCTCTTCATCTGAGCGAAGGTCAATTAGGGTTTTTTCTTTTCTCTTATAGAGAGTTCCAGCAAAAAAGCCGCCTAAAAATGCTATAAAAATTGTTGCCAGAAACATCGCTAACGGAAACTGGTTTGTCACCTCTCCTGAAAATCCCACTATAAAATAGAACTCCTCCTCTGGTCTAACGTCTGTCTTTTTCCATTCCAAAATCAGTGCATTTCCCGTGCTTTCAACTTTATCCGGGGAGGGAACTATGGGAGATAGAATTGCATAACCCTTGGGAACGTAGAGTCTCGCGTAAAAATACCCAACCGGCTGGTTAAATTTGACGTAGTATGAAAACTGCTTCTTTCCACTAACTTCTTGAAGCATCCCCTCTGAATAGAAGCTTATTCTTATCTTTAACCTGCTTCCCGGCGAGACCTCAGGAAATTCAATATAAACGGCATTTATGTCACCCACAATTTTAGAAACACTTATGTTGGCTATTTGAGTTTTACCGTTGATCTCAATTATTGCCTCTGGGTTTTCGATTGGGTACTCAGAGTAGAAAGTGTAATAGGATATGGGAACGTTCGGAGATAAAACTAGTTCGATGGTTTCTTTGACCTTATAATCCTCCAGAATATCAAAATAAAGGGAGTAGCTGTCCAAGTTGTATTCGTACTCCTGGGAAACTATAAATTTTGAAGGCAAGAGCAGGAAAAATAGCATGGCTATTAAAGCTGACTTCCTTCTTGAGGATTTTTTATTTTTAACAGTGGACATACTTCCATACACTCCCCACAATGAATACATCTTGCTGAATCAACCTCTATCTTTTTTGTATGGGGGTTTATTCTTAAAGCATTTTCTGGACACTTTCCGACACAAACCCCACATCCAACACATTCATATGCCCTCTTTATTAGGTAGTATGCCCTTATAGCATCTTCTCTGCTCTTTGCCCTAACCTCTTCCTCAGTAAACACTATAGTCTTTACCCTTATGGAGTTTTTATCTTCGCTTACTTCACCCAATATCGGGGCTACTTCTTTGATTCTTTTCAGGAGTATCTTCGTGTTTATTTTGAGAATAAAGTCCCCATCTCTCTCTTCAAGTGAATATCTTATAGGTTCCCATGCCCGTTTTTCCGGAATCTTTACTCCAAGTTCCTTTGCAATGGCCTTTTGCCCTTTAGTTAACCGCCTCCACCTCCAGAAGCCGTAAGTTATCCATTCCTCTGGCATTCCAAAGCGTTCTTTCCACTTCCTAAGCTCACTCTCCCATTTTTCCCACAGCTGCGGCTTTTCTTCCTTTAGCGTTTGAATTTCGGCTAGGGAAGAGCTTGGACACATAAAGCAGCCAATTCTATCCAAACGGTTCTCATAGAGGGGGTTGTATTTCAGCTTACGGGAGAATATGTAGAGCCACACCTCAAGGGCATTCCAATGGAATATTGGAGATGCTCCAATTTCGTTAGGCACCCATGGATTTTTCCACACTCTGGGCTGCTTGTATCTCTGCAGGCTCTCGTACTTTCTCTGGCCCACAAACATTAAGACACCATTTGGGTAGTGTTTCTTTATCGTTAAGGTTATTGGGCCCAGCTTTGTAACTTTGCAGCACCATCTATAGTCTCTTCCCGGAGGTGAAAAAACGCTGAGAGAGCTCCAGAATGCATCGCCAGCATCAGCCACGATAAATTTTATATTTCTTCTCTCAAGCTCCTGCTTAATTTCTCTTACATACTCAAGGGTTTCTGGGAACTCTATTCCAGTGTTGTTGAAAAACACCGTAAAGTTCTCAAATTCCTCAAGGGCTAAACCCAAAACGGCTAAGCTATCTTTTCCACCGCTGAAGGCAACGGCAATTGGCTTATTTGTATTTTGAGCAGTTTTTCTCATAAATGCTCTGGCTTCTTTAACTCTCTCCTCTAGTGCCGATTTGTTGGCCTTTATTACCTCTTCCATAGTTGCTTTCTTACCTTCCCGGTATTGAACCTTTTTCTGGTGCCTTGTTTTTATCCCAGTGCCACGCTCTTTTTTATCAATCAGCTGTTCGTAATTCTTCTTAGCTATTCCTGTGGCAATCACTTCATCCTCACAGACCACTATAACGTCGTCTCCAATTCTAATACTCTCTTCTGCCTCGATAACTCCCACAGGCAAAACGTTTGCACCGTTTTTTATCGGCTCTTTTGCACCCTTGTCAACTATAACCCACTTCTTCATATTCTTTCCAAAGCGCTTCCATAAGGCTATGGCACCCTCGATCTTCAACCCCGGCTTCCACTTAAGTTCAAGCGGATCAAAGCGAAGCCACCCAAAAATGTAGCCGTCTACAATTATCTCATATACATCATCTTCCCCAGGGGTTTTGTTCAAAAGGACTACCTTACCGTCAAGTATCTCGCCTACATCAACGCCGTAATGGGCTTTAAACTCCCTCTTAATAAACTCTAAATCCTTTTCAAAAGCAAATCTCACGTCTGCAGGTGGAGTTAAGTCTACCCTAAAGCCCTCACCATGCATATCACACTTCTCACTTATCAACGGAACGTTACATTCCTCGCACCAGTGAATGTGGGCTTTCCCTAAAAATACTGGCCCTTTTCTCATTATCTCACCTCTTGGAAAAAAGAAAGGAATAGGGTTTATAATTCCTGTGGTTCAGGAGAAATATTGACCAAAAAATTTATAAGAGCATTGCAATCCCTAACTTATCGAGGGCCGGTAGCTCAGCCTGGTTAGAGCACCGGGCTTTTAACCCGGTGGTCGCGGGTTCAAATCCCGTCCGGCCCGCCACTTAACAACTTTTCTAGGAATCGAAAGAGCTTAAAGTTCTGAATACCAATTATCTTACGGGTGATAGCATGGATGTTTTTGAGCTGGCTAAAAAATATCATGTTGAACTGGGCATAAAAGAACCAAGTTTTGCCACGATGGCAGCGGAGCTTTTCGGAGACCTGGGATTGAGCATAATGAACCATCTGAAAGAGGAGGGATACACTTTAAAGGGCACAAGGTTCTTGGACTATGAGAAGAGCCTTGTGCTGGAAATAGTAAAAGAAAACAAGAGCTACGAAATCCTCTTGAGAAAGCTTTAATAACTCACTTCATAGTCAAAGATTATTTCTTCCTTTTCTCCTGGACTAACCGTTACTTTGAATTCTACGTAGTTGGCTGTCTCTACTATTGGGCTCACTGAGCTTTCCAAGATTTTTCCACGCCACTTGTAGTGTCTGACAATTACTTCCTTGCTCTCTTTGCCGAAGTTTTCTATCGTGACTTTGATTTTATAGTAAGAATATCTTTCCCCGTGCTTTTCTTCCAGCACTTCCGTTTTTCCTTTTAAGTCCACATCTCTACCTAATTTAAGCCTCAAAATGTCGCCTTTTGCAGTGTGATCTATCATTTGTTCTCCAATCAAGACGTTCTTGTCTTCCATTTCTTTGTAGATTTCCACAACACCTCTGGGAAGGACTTCACTTGTCTTTAGGGAGATAATCTCATAAACATCTTGACTTCCACCGTAGGGATGGCTTTCATAGAGGTATTCCCGCGTAAACTCGCTCTCTTGGTAGATGTAAGGGATGAGCTTTTTCTCAAACGCCTCAATGTCAATAGTTCCGAGTTTGTAGAGATAAAAAGCCTCCAATTTTGTCCTCTGGATTGGTTGCTGAGGTACTTCTTTTGTAGCTGCCTCTAGTGTATAGTATCTCTCCATAATTATCTGGGGAGGCTGATAAAACTGTACATCTCCCGAAACAAGAAGAACATCAGTGTTTTCAAAGCTCTTGTTCGTAGGATTGTCAATCACCACATACCCATAAAACTCTGCCTTATCCCCTAGGTAAAGCTTGTACCTTGAGCTCCAGCCTATTCCTCCAACCCGGTAGATGAGCTTAAAGAAGTACTTTCCATCCTCCTCAGCGTTTACTATGGCATAAACATCCGCAGTACTTTCTTCACCGATTGAGGCTATCTTCATATAGGCTATTTCCTCTGGACTTATCAAATAATAGCCATCTCCTTGGATTGCTATCTTCCCGTCTTTGTATCCCAGGAATTTTCCACTTAGTGTTTCTCCGCTTTTCAGTTTTATTGTTACCTCTTTTCCAATATTGGCTTCAATCAGATCCTTTCCTTTGAGCTCTTTACTTATGACTCCAAGAACCTTAACCTTCTCATCAAGAGGCTTCAGCGTAACTTCATCAATTTGAAGTCCTTTAAGCATCTCCAGCGGAACTTCATTTATGCCTTTCTTCAGCTCCACTTGAATGGTCTTTTCCACAACTCCAATCTTGGCTGAATCATAGAGTGCAAGTGCAGTGTGGCTCTCTTCAGCTTTCGTTTGATGGAATACAATCATGGCTAGAAGAACAAAAACCACTAAAACTCCTCCAACAATTTTTCGCTTCATTTCAATCACCAAGAGGATATCACCCTCATTCTATTTATAGGAATCGACGGCTTCAATCACATTCGAAATGGAAAGACTTTTAACATTGTCAACATAACTGAAACTGTCATCACTATAATCGAGGTGGTAGAGATGGATAGAGTTGCAAAAGCTAGGGAAATAATCGAAAAGGCAAAAGCTGAGAACAGACCACTTGTGGAACCGGAGGCAAAGGAAATTCTCAAACTTTACGGCATTCCAGTTCCAGATTTTAAGGTTGCAAGAAATGAGGAAGAAGCTGTTCAATTCGCAAGAGAAATAGGCTATCCAGTTGTTATGAAGATAGTTTCTCCACAAATTATCCACAAGAGCGACGCTGGTGGTGTTAAGATCAACATAAAGAACGACGAAGAGGCTAGAGAAGCTTTCAGAACTATTATGGAGAACGCCAAAAACTACAAGCCCGATGCAGATCTTTGGGGAGTTATAGTGTACAAGATGCTCCCCCTTGGCAAGGAAGTTATCGTTGGTATGATAAGAGATCCACAATTTGGACCCGCAGTAATGTTTGGTCTTGGTGGAATATTTGTCGAGATTCTTAAGGATGTGAGCTTTAGGGTTGCTCCAATAAGCAAAGACGAAGCCCTTGAGATGATCAAAGAAATAAAGGCTTACCCAATCCTTGCCGGAGCAAGAGGAGAAAAGCCAGTTGACATCGATGCCCTTGCGGATATAATTGTCAAAGTTGGAGAATTAGCCTTAGAGCTTCCAGAGATCAAGGAGCTTGACATAAACCCCATCTTCGCTTACGAAGACAGTGCAGTTGCAGTTGATGCTAGAATGCTCCTTTGATTTCTCTTCTTTTTAAAAATTTGGAGAAGAAGCTCAATACCAGGTTTCAGCTATAACATCATGCTTGTGTATGCTTTCATGACTTACAACCTTTACGTGGATTTTGCCCTTAAATTTCTGCTTTGCCTTGAATATTATCTCTCTCGCAACATCTTCCACGAATTTTGGATTTGAGTACATATTCTGAACAACTGCGTTCTCATCAATGGTCTTCAATAAGGTATATGTCGGGGAGCTAAAAGAACTCTCTACCACATCTATCATATCTTCTAGGGCTATTTCCTCATTGTAGTCTGTTCTTATTTCGAGTGTCGCAACTGCTCTCTGGATGTGGGTTTTCCCTTGATTGTTAGCCATCGCGTGTGGACAAGCGGTGTTTCCAATTACCTTAACCCTTAAAACTTTCTCAACTTGCCCGGGCTCTTTTATTACCCCAACCTCAACATCATACGTCTCAAGGCTGATTTTTTTGCTGGCAGGTGTTTCCCTCTCCATGATAAGCTGTGTTTTAATCCACACTTCAGCCCTCTTATGGGGATGCTTTCCTTCCAACCTCTTTATCACCGCGAGACCAAGTTCTTCAAGAGAAGTGTGTGCTTCTTTCACTTCCTCCTCAACGGCCTCACTCATTGTTTCGGTGATGCTTTCAACAAGCCTGCTCATGTGGATGCCTTTCTTTTCCTCAGGAACGTCTATCGTGATCTCAAATGTCGGGATAAAGGTGTAAAGCTTACCTTTCCAGTTTATTCTCGCTATTGTTCTCAAGTTTGTTATACCAACTCTGTGAAGTCTCTCTTTGATCTCTGGAATCTCTTCTTGAGTCTCGAACATTTTCTCACCTCCATTAGGAGAACCTAATCGGTTCTTTTAAACTTATCTCAAAAATCTCATAAGCTTCTCGTAACTTTCTTTTGCTACAGTAATATCTTCCCTGTTGAGTCGATACCCGTATTTTGCTTTCTCAAACACGCGGGTAAGTTTATCCAAATCCTCCAAATCCTCAAAAATATCCCTTAGCTTGTCCTCATGCTCCCAGTGGGTCCAGCTTTTTTGATAGGGATAACCTTTCCTTATTAACCCCGCAACGACGTTTTTGTACATTTTGATTATTCTTTCCTCGGGACTCCCTTCAATTGAGTCAAAAGTTATCTCAGGATCAAATTTGGCAATCTCAAGTTTTTCTGGTTTCCTTCTTCTAGTTATAAAAAGAAGAACAAGGATAAGGGCAAAAACGAAAATTGGGGCAAGATAAGCATAGCCTGGAAGGGGTTCATAAGTTATTTTGAAAGTATCATTAAAAAAGCTGAACTTCGGGTATTTTATTATAGGCGCTTGAACGCCCCTATAAGGCTCAACCCTCCTGCTGAAAAGAGCCCTCAGAGCTATTACAATCGCCAAAATAATTACAAGCTCTCGGAGATAATCTCCTTTTGTTCGCTTTCTTTTTTTAACTGACTGCAGAGGGATACCCTTCTCGAAAAGAAACCATACTGAATAGGCAAGAAGTCCAAAAAATAGTGCTGCCCACAGGATGTAAATCACTTCGATGTTGAAGGTGCTTTGTCCATGTTCCACAGTAGCCCTAAAGAGCACGGCAAAGAGCAACAACATAAGCAAAAATGGCAGTATTTGCCTCATATCTACCGCCCGTTTATTATGTAGTAGACGGTCCTCAGAGGGATGTTAAGTTCTTCACTTATCTCCCTAGGCGTTTTTCCGCTTTTAATGAGCTCTTCAATAAGTTTTAATGTAGCCGGATCATACTTTTTAGGTCTTCCTCGGGCGTGGTTCATAGGGACAAGCTTGATTCCCATTTGGTTAAGTGCTTTAATGATTTTTTTGGAAACCTTTGGATACAAACTCGGAGGGCATCCGATGACTTTCACATTTGGAGCCCTCTCAAGTATCTTCACAAGGATTATCTTGGTTGGTCTGAGATTTATGTAAACCTCAGTGACATCCCTATTAAGCTTCTCCTCTATTTTTCTTAAGAGCTCATCATTATTTCTCGCCTTTATCTCAACCCTCATCCTTCTCACCCTTGGAGGAGCTCCAAAAATTGTTTTGCCTTATCACTCTTTGGCATAAACTTCTCAAATTTGCTTGTATCCTCAAATAGCGCCATGTGTAAGCCAGAGAGTACAAACTTCTCTATAGCTTCTTTGAGTTCTTCTTCATCTATCCCAAGCAGCTTACTCACTTTTTCTTCATCAAAGGGGCTAACTCCATACAGAATAACTCCGCCCAAAAGGTAGTTGGGGATGTTCGAAATCTCGCTCCTCTTCCCGCTTAAGAGAGTCTCAATTTCACATTTCTTAATAATAAGCATACTGCCAAATCCAGTACGGAACTCTGGCTCATCCATAAACGGCAGATCGAAGATTGAGTAATGGCAATCTATACAAGGCCTTATTTGGGGGTATAGGCCAATAGTTTCTCTCTCTTTTTCAGAGGTTAGGTAGTAATATCTGAATAAATCTAAGGCAAGAATTTTAGCCCCGTCTTCGGGATATAGGGAAGCATAGGCGAGTGATAGGTTGTCTATGGTGTAGTGACTGTTTATTAAAACGCCCTTAGTTTTCACATAGGTTAAGAGCCTCCATCTGAATTTTCGACCAAAGCGCTTCTTGAGTTCCCCGTCTATATCGGCATCTACAGGGAGCTCAACTCTTTCTTTCTTTAACCTTCCTCCCTGCCAGTACTCCACCTCTATTCTCATCCCCTTTCTTTGAACCTGACCTTTTTCCTTGAGCTTGGACTTTATCTCCTTAAAAGTATCTCTAGTTTTGTTGCTCTTTTGCCCCAGAATTCTAAGAACATCACCAGAGTAAGCCAAATGAGGCAATATTTCCATTCTTCCAAGCTTAATGGGCTTTTCAGAGATTCTTATTGAGTTGAGTTCTTCCTTGTTAGTGATGTCTTTAACTTCAATAATTTTCTTCCCTTTGTAAAATGTATAATTGGATTCTATTGTAGCAAGGGCCATTTTATGGGCTGTTATTGCCGTTCTAAGCCGTTCAAGGGTTAGCATGCGGTAGTGATTTCTCAGCAGAATTCTTCTGATATGAGGATCTCGTTCCCTTTTACTTGACATTGTATAAGAGAGCGTCTCACCAACTCTACGGGAAAGTTCTTCTTCCAAATCTTTAAGGAAGCCAAGATTGCGGTTTAAATTAAAAGCTAAATAAAGAGGGTCGAAATTCTCAAATAACCTGCCCATGTTTATTTTTATATCGTCCAAAACCCTATTTATCTGTGCTATAAGCTCCTCAGTTGTCGTCATGGCAGGAGTTCCTCATTGGCAATTTTTTCGGGGAGATATTTTCTCGCAACGAACTCCAAACTCTTGTTTGCCAGAGCCTGCTGTTCAATCCTAACCCCCCACTTGAGTGCCAATTTAAGCTGTCTCTGCCATTCCTTGTTCTGGAACCATGGGTAGTTCATCTCCTCTATAATACGCTTGTAATCCCCGGTTGGACCACCTTTCTTGTTTGGCGGAATTCCCTTGAGCTTTTCTGTAACGTTTTCAAGACCGTATTTCTTAATGTCGTCCATCGTCATGCCAACAAACTTTGCCTCCGGCGTTGCAAGCTTTTCACTGAGATAAGCGAGGTTTATTGATCCCTGCTTGATTGTAGAGTAGATGTACCATCCATAAGGGTCACCGTCAGTAAAGACAATTATCGGCAAACCTTCCTCGTAGTGAAGCCTGTGAATGAGCCTCCTAACGCCTCTTGAAGCCTGTCCCTGGGTAGCCACTATGAGAGCTTTCTCCTTCTTCGGGTACTTTTCTTCTATAAGCCTGTCCGCCATAGCGGCAGTCTCTACTACAAGGACATAGTCCACATTAATTTCTGGGAACTCTATATGCTCCACGGTTCCGGGGACTGCCCATCCACCCATACCGAGCTTTGACGCGTTGAACTCATCTTCTCCGTCCTTAATAACAATATCACCATAAACATATCCTCTTCTGTCTGCAGTTATGTGCATTTCCTCTCTCAAAACACCGAACATTCTCTCCAGATCCTCTATTATGGGATCGCTCTCGCTCTGATCTTCGAAGGTGTTTTCCTTCGTACCGGGGATTGTGTGTTTGTTTGCATAATAGGCTTCTCTCAAGCTTGCGTGCTTACCCTCAGCAACCAATCTCTTTATGTATGCCGCTATCAAGAGCGTCTGCATAAATTTCCTAGCATGGGCAACGTGAAAGAGGTACCTCCTTGAGGTCTTGTTGCCCATTTTAATTAAGCGATCTTTTTCATCGAAATAAACGTTGCTGAGGCCTCTTGTAGGAACATCTATAAAGGGATTTCTACCCGCTTTTATTTCTTCGAGAACTTCTTTTCCGAATTCCTCAAGCTTTTGAAGGACTTTCTTAGGATCGTAGCTGAAGCGTTCCTTAGGCTTCTCACGTTTAAGCATTCTCCTCAGCCTCCAGTGGCTTTTCTTCTATGGTTTCAAATTTCTTTTCAATAATCTTTATCAGAAGGGTTTTTATTGTGTCTTCAGGCTCTCCGGTTAGAATGCTCAAAGCTCTACTTATCTCGGGAACGTACTTCTCAAACGTCTTCCTTCTTTTCACCTGGTAGAGCTTGCGGTGTTTTCCTCCAAGATATTTAGCAAGTCTTCTCGCAACTTCCATTACAGCAAGTCTTATTTCTTCGTATATCTCCTCTTCACTGGCGACGCTTTGCTTTCCTGTAGAGGTGTAGGGAACGTGCACACTGATTACATTAACCAAAAGCACCAGCGGCGTTCTTTCGAGATCATCCACTCTATATCTCTTCCAATCGATATTTCTTGCTGCGGAGGTTATAACACACGAACCGGCATCAAAGAGCAGAGGAACCCTGTTAGCGTATCTAAGAAGGTCAAAACCACTGCTCAGCTCTCCCCCAAATGCCAAGCCCACTTCTACTTGGAAAGGAATTCCACCACGATAGACTTTGGGAGGTCTTGTTACGGCGGTTACGAACTCTGGCTTTAAAATTCCTAAAAGTCCTTTTTCTATGTTTTCCTCTCCAATTGGTCTTAATCCATGGGTTGGGGGAGCTAAAAATGTCATGTACTTAAACGCTTCTACAATTTCTTCAGCCTCGTGCCAAGTGAGCTTATCCGGAGACTTTTCCATAATTTTTCTGACTTCTCTGAGAACTTTTTTAGCTTTCTTTCCAAAACTTGCGAGTACTCTATCGACCTCTCCCTCAGCGAGCCTTTTTAAGAGTTGTTCCCTGACATTCTGTTCCTCTTCTTCCTTTATAAGCCTCAATGCGGTTATATATTTTACAAGCTCGTCTATTTTTTTGTCGCTTATTCTTGAAAACTCCCCTATAAGAAAAGTCCTCACTGTTGTTCTTGTCGTTCTTCTGGCCATTCTGTAAACATCATCTGTCATTACTCCCTTTGGGTGGGGTTTCATCTCCTCCGGAGGCTCTGGAACTTCTTCACTGCTTCTCGGAAAGACTATCAACTTTCCATCAGGCTCTATAAGTTCAATATGGGCATGAGGATTAGCTATCGCGGTAAGCTTAAGATACCAGTAAGGGCCCTGCTTGGAGCGGATGTAACGAACTTCCTTAACTTCCATTTCTATTCTCGTTCCCCTCCATCCCGTAGGGTTGGGGTGTTTTATCTTTTTGAAAATTTTTCCTTCGTTTTTTTCCACATCTATGCCGACCCAAGCTTCTATTATCTCATCACCACCAGTGGAGGTTATAACTCTGGTGGCTTTTCCACTGGTGATTTGAGCAAACATTACGGCACCGCTAATACCAATACCCTGCTGACCCCTGCTTTGAATATTTCTATGAGCCTTTGTACCAGCAAGCATTTTACCAAAGACATGTGCTATGAACTTTTCTGGAATTCCAGGGCCGTTGTCTTCAACGATTATTTTATAGTGCTCATTTCCAAGTTCTTCTATCTCGACTCTAACGTAAGGCAGGATACCAGCTTCCTCGCAAGCGTCCAAAGAGTTTGTTACCGCTTCGTGGATAAGAGTCGTAAAGGAGCGCAGTTTTCCAGTATAGCCAAGCATTGCGGCATTTCTTCTAAAGAACTCACTGACACTCTGGATTTTAAACTCTTTAAACAGCTTGTTTGCTTCAGAATTCGCCATAATACATGCCTCCCTCAAGCTCTAAATCCTTTTTTCTTCTTTCAAGATATTTGTAAACGGTTCCGTGGGGGGAACCTTTGGCGAGCTTTTCAATAGCCGTTTTGGCTATTTGGACTTGAATTGGGTTTCCAATGATAGCAACGGTCTTTCCATAGACACTTATGTCTGTCCCACTCATTTCTTCGATTATCTCCCTTGTCCTACCCTTTCTACCAATTATTCTCCCTCTAACCCTTGGAAGGGCATTCTTCTCATTCCCTACAACAACATCTGTCAGGTCAACGACTTCAAGAACCTCACCTTCGTTAAGCAGTCTGAATGCCCTCTCTGGAGAGAAGCCCCTTCCAATAGCCAACACAATATCTCTCGCTTTCCATACTGCCAAAGGATCGTCAGTTTTTTCTGTGGAAGTGATAAATACCTCCCCTGTTTGACTGTCTACCTCTATCTTGGTTTTTGTCGCCTCTTCAATCTTTTTCTTTGTCTCGCCCTTTTTCCCTATAACTACTCCAATTCTCTCTTTAGGAATCCTCACAAACTCTTCCTGCTCGCCTAGGGCCTCAAACTCCTCAATTTCAAAGGACTCCTTTTTTTCTCCCTCTTTGTCTACATACTCATACTTTTTCAGCTTCTCTTCAAACTCATCCATTTCAATCACCCGCTAGCTCTCTAAACTTTTCTTCAAGATTATCAACCGCCACTCCCTTTTTAGCGAAGTAATTGATGACATTTCTTAAATCACGATAGAGCAGTGAGAGCGCCATTCTATTCCTCTTCACCGTTGCCTGAGACCAGTCAATTATTACAGGCTTATCCCAGATTAGGATGTTATACTCACTGAGATCACCGTGAACCATATCTCCTCTCTTCCAGAGCTTTTCAATTGAATCCATAGCAAAGTTATAGAGCTCTTCAAATTCTTCTTTAGTGAGTTCTTTTTCCACGTCTTTTAATCTTGGAGCGGGGTATTCATCCCCGATGAACTCCATTATGAGAACGTTATTGCTAAATGCTATTGGTTCTGGAGCCCTAACAGCGTATTTCATTGCCCTCTGGAGATTTTTAAATTCCCTCCTAGTCCATACAAAGACCAGCTTTCTGATGTCTTTTGGTAGATAGCCAATTCTTGGATCCGCTGCTAAATACTCCCATATTCTCCTAAATTCGGTTGTATAGGTGCGATAGATTTTAACAGCAATAGGATTGCCATCGGCATCGATACCTCTAAACACATTCGCCTCTTTTCCCGTTGAAATCACACCAAGCAGTTTTTCTATGTTTCCCCTTCGATGGAAGTAGGAAAGGGTGTTAACAGTTGTCCTGTCAAATACTTCACTAAACACTTTATAGAGCTCACTATCCTTTTCCCTACGCTCTTCTAATCCTAGAATCTGCGATATCTCTTTATCTATGTCTTGGATTTTCATAATCCATCACAGAGTTAAGCCGCCGGTAAGGAAATCCTGAGTGATCTTGTTCTTCCTGATAAGCCAGTCGACTTGGGTCTTCGTATAGCGATAAACTATGTCTCCCCTTTCGTCGCTTTGCACTTCCCAGGGTTGGACTATAACCACATCCCCAACTCTAATCCACATTCTCCTTCTCAGCTTCCCCGGTATTCTGCACCTTCTAACCTTTCCATCCGAGCATCTAACATCCATCCATCCTGAGCCTAGAGCCTGCTCTACTATTCCGAACACTTGGTTATCCTTTGGGAGGGGAACTCTAATGACTTCCTCCCCTTCAACAGTTCTATTTTTATCGTTTCTTGGCATGAACATCACCCCACGTAGTTTATTTGATAACCTTATAAGCCTAAGCTTTTTGCAAATATTTTCCACTATCAATTAATTGAGATGTTTTTAAAATTTTTGCATGAATTCATTTAAACATCCATAAAGTTGAAAAGGAGAAGAGCCTAAACTCCAATTACGGAAAGAGGGGGATGAAATATGAAAGAAACAATACTCCTCACGGGCCCTCCCCTTAACGGACGGGATGAATATGCGGAAGAAGCGTTAAAGCTTGCAAAAAGTGAGAGCTTTCAGTATTATCACGTGTTTGACTATCTGAAGGAAGTCGGAAGAGAAAAGGGCGTCAAAATTACAAGAAAAAACGTTTTAGACTTTGCGATAAGCCATCCGGATTTGATGAACAGCATTCGCGACGAGGCGTTCAAAAGGATAAAAGACGAAATCGAAAAGAGCGAAAAGGCTTTTCATTTAGTCTCAACTCCAGCTCTGTTTAGATGGGGAAGTGGGAGCGTTTTAGGTTTTACCCTAAGCAACCTCAAGCTCTTAAAGCCGAGTAGGGTCATCATAATGCTCGATGACATCCTAAGTGTCAGAAGAAGGATAATCCACGATAAGGAATGGTTTGAGCGCTTTGGAGAAGACAAAGAGAACATTAAGCTCACAACCCTTGTAATGTGGCGTGAAGATGCCATAAACCACGTGAAAACCCTCGTGCATGAACTCAACAAGGAGGGGGTTCAGGTTAGGTATGTCCTTCATTTTGGAATTAGACACCCACCCCAGACGTTTATAGATTTAATCTTCCATGAAAAAGAAAAACCCTTAGTGTACCTAAGCTACCCCATGACAGGGCATGAGGAGGAATACTACCATAGGATTAGGGGATTTTACGAGAAGCTCAGCAGGCATTTCACGGTCTTAGATCCTGGAGCGCTTGACGACTGGTGGATTGTTGCAGAGTATGATGCCCAAGTAGAGAAAAACCCAGAAGTGCAGAGAATAAAAATCAAGAACATCTGGGATGGTGAAGAAATAGAAGAGCTCGACAGAGAGGATATAGAACAAGCCACCGATATTTTAAGGAGACAGCTCGTTGAGAGAGATTTCAATTTAGTGGATGTGAGCAAGGCCATAGCGGTCTATCACTATGCCCAAGGAGTATCTGCTGGGGTCATAAGCGAGATGGCTGAAGCATATAGGACTCTAGGAGCTATTTATCTCTACTACCCGTTTAAAAAGAGGCCAAGCCCATTTATGGAATTCTACGGCATGCAAAATCCCTCAAGGAGAACAATGTTCAAGGACGAGGATGAGATGATCCAAGCTATGGTTGAAGAGAAGGAGTACTGGACAAAAGCATAAACTCTTGCTTTATTTTTAACAATCTAAAAGAACAATAAGAAAAGAGAGAAGAAATCACTTCTTGACCCATCCGCGGTCTTTCATTGCTTGGTAGACTCTGCTGACTGCAACTACGTAAGCAGCGTCTCTCATGTTGATGTTCTTCTCCTTGTGGGTGTTGTAAACGTCCCAGAAAGCCTTGGTCATCTTCTTGTCAAGCTTTGCCCTAGTCTCCTCAACTGTCCAGTAGTCACCGGTTATGTTCTGTACCCACTCGAAGTAACTTACTGTAACACCACCTGCGTTACAGAGGAAGTCTGGGATTATGAGTATGCCCTTCTCGTAGAGGATCTCATCTGCTTCTGGTGTAGTTGGACCGTTTGCAAGCTCGGCAACGATCTTGGCCTTGATGTTGTCGGCGTTCTTCTTTGTGATGACCTCTTCGATAGCTGATGGTGCAAGGACGTCAACTTCGAGCTCAAGGAGCTCTTCGTTGGTTATTGTTGTTGCTCCTGGGAAGTCCTTAACGCTACCGGTCTTCTTCTTCCATTCGAGGACTTCATCAGCGTTGAGACCATCTGGGTTGTATATACCGCCCTTGCTGTCGCTGACTGCAACAACCTTCATTCCGTACTCTTCGCTCATGATCTTGGCCATGTAGTATCCAGCGTTACCGTAACCTTGTATGGCTATTGTCTTGCCCTTAAGTGTGTCCCATCCTAGAGCCTTTGCGGCTTCTCTAACGGCGTAGCTTGCTCCTCTAGCTGTGGCGTCCATTCTTGCTATGATACCACCAACGCTTGGTGGCTTACCTGTGATAACACCAAAGGATGGGTCCTTTCTTCTTGAGATTGTTTCATATTCGTCCATCATCCATGCCATGATCTGTGGGTTAGTGTAAACGTCTGGAGCTGGAATATCGGTATATGGGCTTATAACATCATAGACAGCTCTTACATATCCTCTAGCAAGTCTCTCCTTCTCTCTGTCGCTCATTTCCTTTGGATTACAGATGACACCACCCTTACCTCCACCGTATGGGAGGTCCATAACAGCAGTCTTCCAGGTCATCCAAGCAGCCAAAGCCTTAACGGTGCTGAGTGTTTCTTCGGGGTGCCATCTAATACCACCCTTTGTTGGACCGCGAGCCCAGTTGTATTGGACTCTAAATCCTGTGAAAACTTTTACAGAACCGTCATCCATCTCGACTGGAATGCTGACCTCAACAATTCTTTGTGGCCTCTTTAAAAACTCAAGGGCCTCTTCACTTATGTCCATATATTGGGCAGCTCTTTCAAGCTGCTTAACGGCAATTTCAAATGGGTCTTGCTCAACCATGTTCATCCCTCCAATTTAGGTGATTGGCGATACAAATTTGAGCAATAGCCTATATAAACTTTTCGCCGAAAGTGGTTAGAGAACCGATATTTTTAAACAAAAGGTTATGTACATACATTTTCCTATAAATAAAAAACATCTAAAAAAGTTTTCTGATGGAGGAGCTCCCAGAGGCTTTTTTTAGCATACATCAATGCCTAAAAAAGTGTATTGACGTATGGAAAGTTTTAACTATGTCAAAATATTTTAAAAAAGTAAAAGTGCCCTCAGCGAGAAGTCGGTCATCACCATTCAGCTCACTCTTGTTCCAATCATCGGGACATACTTAATTATTCCCAAAATCCTTTTAAAGCTAAACCCACAGTCAACGTTATGCAGTTATATAATATTTCTCAATTGCGAAATTTTAAACAGTTGTCCAAAAAATCATATTACGCTAGTTTTAAGTATCGTCGTCTTGACAAATATCCAGATTCTAAGTTTTAAGTGTTTGTAAATCGTCTTTTGTCGAAATAAGCCAAGAGAAAAGTTTATTAATGGAAGAAAACATAGACACATTTGCCGATATTTGTACATCGGCACAGCTTTCCATACAACACTATACGAGGTGAATTAGATGGAGCAAAGGGATAGGTGGGCAACCAAAATTGGTTTGATCTTAGCTATGGCAGGAAACGCAATAGGTCTCGGAAACTTCTGGAGATTCCCCTATCAGGCCGCCAAGAACGGTGGCGGTGCGTTCATGATTCCCTACTTTGTCGCACTGTTCCTCCTTGGAATACCCATCATGTGGGTAGAGTGGGTCGAGGGTAGATATGGAGGTAAGTATGGCCACGGTACGTTGGGCCCAACATTCTACTTAATGGCCAGAGAAAGCTTGAAGCCAAAGACGGCATTGATATTTGGTATGATCGGTGGTATGTTGGCATTCTCAGTTACAACATTGCTCAACAGCTATTATCTGCACATTATAGGATGGTCAGCAGCATACACCTACTTCAGCGCAACCGGAGCATACTTTGGAAAAGACTCCGTGGAGTTCCTTATTAGCTATCTAAGCAACAATACCCAAGTGTTCATCTTCTGGGGTATCTCAGTTGCACTCCTCGGTGTTGCAGTAGGTCAAGGTGTTAGCAAAGGTATCGAGAGATGGGTTAAAGTAATGATGCCAGCTTTGTATGTGGCAGCTATCTTATTGGTTTTGAGATCTCTCACCCTTGGTTCACCAGTAAAACCAGAATGGAGCTCAATTAAGGGATTTGAGTTCCTATGGGAGCCAAGATTTAGCGAAGTAACATGGCAATCAGCCCTTGCAGCTGCAGGACAGATATTCTTCACACTCTCCCTTGGTATGGGTATCATACAGAACTATGCCTCCTACCTGGGCCCAGAGGATGACGTTGCACTTTCAGGTTTGGCAACAGTTTCACTCAACGAGTTTGCCGAGGTTATCCTCGGTGGTTCAATTGCTATCCCAATAGCCTTCGCTTACCTTGGCCCAGAAAAGGCTATAGCAGGTGGTGTCGGTTTAGCATACATAGCTTTACCAAACGTCTTCATGAACATGCCAGCTGGACAGCTATTCGGTGCAATATGGTTCCTATTGCTCTGGTTTGCAGGATTCACATCAGCTATAGCCATGTACAACTATCTTGTCGCTCTGCTTGAAGAGGATCTAAAGATAAGCAGAAAGACAGGTTCAGTTATGGTGTTTATACTCTACTTCCTCTTGGGACTTCCAGTCGTCCTAGATCCAACAAAGAAGTTCTTAGAGCTTTACTACCTCACAGAGCTTGACAACTGGGTTGGAAGCTATCTCCTCGTAGTACTTGGTCTCTTTGACATTATAGTTGCAGTATGGCTCTTCAAGCCAGACAACTTCTGGGAGGAGCTTCACAAGGGAGCATACATCAGAGTTCCAGAGTGGGTTAAGCCGATAATCCTTTACATAGCTCCAATTTATACAATAATCCTCTTGGTATTCACAACCAAGGACTATATAACTGGAGGATACTTCAAAGCAGTCCCAGCATACGTTAAACCAGAGCTTGCCCAGTATGCCAACTGGGTCTGGTACGCAAGAATAGTGATGTTCATAATACTCATCATTGGTGCCATTGAAGCATACATGGCCATTAAGAAGAAGTATGGCGAGGAATTAGCAAAGAACGAGGTAATAATAAAGCTCTGAGGTGGTGAAAAATGAAGGCAAGTGCTTTGGCATTTATGTCCCTTGCATGGGGCGTAATATTAATCTGGATGTACTTGGCAGTGAGCAAGTTGCTCAAGGCAGGGCAAAAATCTTAAAGCCCTTTTCTTTTCTTTATAATATTTAGAGGAGGTGTTCTTTGTGAAAAGTCCAGAGCTTCTTAGGGAAACTGCAAAGGTTTTAGAAGAGACCGAGGAAAGAATTAAAAGTTTAACTTCCCTCTCACCAAGGAAGAAGCAAAGTGCTCTAAACAAAATAAGGGAGGCAAAAGAGAATTTTAAAAAAATGGCTGATGAAGTTGTTATTGATAACGAAGAGCTTGCTAACTTTTTCTTAAAGCGAGCTGTTAAGCTAAAGAACTCTACAAACGACAAGACCATAGAGCGATTAGGGGAGAAAGAGTACATGAAGAGCGTCGAGGCGATGTTTAGATATTCCAAAGCCGCACCGTATGATTTTGCGGGGTATATGAAATATGTAAACAGAGCTTACAAAGCATACGTGTGGGGTATGATAAGCTTTTTTGTTGTAACCGCGTTCTTGCCGGTGGAATTTAAAATAACTTCCCTCATATTGCTGATCCCGATATTGCTTTCTCTCCTGAGTTTAAGGAAGAGGGGATATACGGGACTTATGCTGGCTTTTGCAGCAACCCCAATTCCTCTAATAACAGGTGCCCTTGCAGTGAGGGCTTATTTAGATGTGTTCATAAGCCCCAGTGGACTTCAAGAAGCCGCTCAAGGATTGGGAGTATCTCCAACTACTGCCCAAATCGTCGCTGGAGTAATGGTGCTCTTTGGAATTGCCGAGCTGTTGCTGTTGAGCTATGCTATCTACATGTTTTACAAGCACAGACACGCATTCCTCTGAAAAGAAAATTAAAATTTAGCTCTCAATAGAGAGCTTCGTTTCCTTTTTCTCCCGTCCTTACTCTTATCGCTTCATAGACAGGCAGAATGAATATCTTGCCATCCCCGGGTATGCCTCGTCTCGCATTTTGAATTATTGTACTAACGACTTTTTCCACATCCTCATCTTTAACAACTATCTCAATCTTCATCTTCGGCATGAGCTCATAAGGTGGTACTCCTCCCTGCACACCCCTGCCCTTGACGGGATAAGCAGTCATGGGCACTATCCCCATTTGCTTCAAAGCCTTTTGAACTCTATCAAAATCCTCTTCCCTAACAACAGCTTCAATTTTTCTCATAAGTTCCACCAAATATAATTAGGAAAGAAAAGAAGATAAACTTTTCTAACCCAGGTATTTCAAAGCTCTTTCAAGTCTCTTCTTTGGAATTCTGGTTTCTTTTGCCAGTTTCACTAAATCGGCATTTTTAAGGTCTTCAATGTTTTTAATTCCAGCTTTCTTTAGTTTTTCAACGGTCTTTGGGCCTATACCCTTTATAGCCAGAAGCTTTTTCTCGAATTCTTTTTCTTCCTTTGTTATCTCTTCAAGCTCAAGCTGACGTTTGGCTTTACTGCTCTCCCACCTTTCCTCCAAGTTCTGAGCACTTGCAACGCTTATGCTTTCCCCTTTCTCTTCTTCATCTAAGGGAATTTCCGGTGGTTCAATGTAATCGGGAACACTCGGAGGCTCCTCACTCACGTAAACCTCGATGTTTATTGGGTGAAATGGATTGTCAATCTCCTCCACCTCTTCTAAGAATTCCCTTTCTTTGAATTCACGGCCTTTGAAGTACTCTTCTAGAGCGTTTGCCAAGCGGTGGAAGTAGTTTGTGTGCTCCAAAAGACGGTTTTTGCCATATTCCTTTGCTTGACCCGTGGTTATGAGGAAGGGCCAATCACTGCTCTCAATAAGCAAAAGCTCCCTTCCAAGCTGTTCTAAAACTCTATCGCCAAACTTGTCCTCATGGAGATATTTACTTGCAAGGGCGACCATCCTTCTCTCTGCAAGATGTATATGCTCCCACATCCACTCCACTTCTGGATTCCACCATGTGTAATGAGTCCCGTACATTCCCCACGAACCCTCTGGAAGCTCTATCTCATACCTTTCCCCTTGATAGTTCTCAAGGAACCTTGATATCGTTGTGCTCTCTATGCCCTCCTTTTCCATAAGCTCCAGTACCCTTCCAAGCCATTTAACACCCTCAAACCACCAGTGACCAAAGAGTTCCGTATCGTAAGGTGCAACAACTATGCCTTTTTCTCCGTATTCTCTCTCATATTCTTCCAGGAGAGACTTAACTAAGCTTACAAAGTGTCTTGCATGTTCCTCAACCCTTTCTAAAGCCTTTTCTGGAACGTAGGGTTTTTTCCCCCCAAGGTCGACTTCTTTGGATGTAACCCTCCAGTACTGTCCTCCACTCTTTTCTGCTTTTTTGTGGAACTCCCTATACCAGAAATCCCCTGGATACCCTATATCCGCACTCCAAACTTGGAGCCCAGTTTCCCTGTTCCTCGCGAACACAGCTATGTTCGTTCCCTTTATGAAGTAAGGTCTCAGTGTAGACTTCTTGGTCTTTGCAGGGAGGATTTTCCCATAACCAAAGCTTGCTGGACCTTCATCTATCAGGTGGCTTTCAACGAAGAAAAACTCCAATCCGTACTTTTCTAAAAACTTTTCAATACCTTTTCTCCACAACACTTCTCCGCTGCTTGGGCTTTGCCAAAGCCCCTCTGGCCTGTAAGCACACTCTGGAAGCCATATACCCTTTGGCTTCCTTCCAAAATATTTTTCGTAGGTGAAAATTCCATTGACAATCTGTCCCTCAATTGCTTCATCCCTCTCTAAGAGAGGTAGATAGCCGTGGGTTGCTCCAGATGTTATTATCTCTATGTATCCTTCATCTTGCAACTGCTTGAGAACCCCAAGTATGTCTCCGTTTATGCTCTTCCAGTACCCATAGACTCTAGTGAAGTAATCAAGCATGTAAGAAATTGCATGTTTAAGCTTTTCATCCTCGTATTTTTCCAAGTCCTCACGCATGGCTTTGAGTTTTCTCTCCATGTATTCCTCAAATCCCCTCTTTATGTACTCATCTGCAAGCTGCTCGGCTAATATCGGTGTGACACCTATTACCAGTTGAAACTTTACCCCTTTTTTCTTGAGCCTCTCAAACTCCATCAAAAGAGGTATGTAAGTCTCAGAGATAGCCTCAAAGATCCACTCCTCGCCAAAAGGCCATTTGCCATGTTTCCTTACATAGGGAATATGGGTGTGTAGCACAAACGTAAAATATCCTCTGACCATAAAATACCACCTCTATGCTGCAATTCTGTAGAACTTTATTAACTTTTGAGTATTTAACGATTTCGGAATGGAAATTCCTTTTATGGTTTAAAAATGGTTCATAACGATGAAATACTTGAGAATGTAGAGAATGTACAAGCACCGCTATAATTTAAAAGCATTTGGAACAACTTTCCCTAGGTGGGAAGAGTGAAGCAGGAAATGAGCAGTGTCGACATCAAATACATAGTAGAGGAGCTGAAGTCCTTAGAGGGGGCTAGGGTTGACAAAATATACCACGATGGAGATCAGATTAGAATAAAACTCCACGTAGCGGGAGAAGGGAGGAAAGATCTTATTATTGAGGCAGGGAGAAGGATTCATCTAACAACCTATATAAAAGAAACTCCCCAACAGCCCTCTTCGTTCACCATGCTTCTCAGAAAATACCTGAGCGGCTTGAGGCTTGAAAAGATAGAACAGCACGATTTTGATAGAATAGTGAAACTCAAAATAGGGGAATATACACTAATAGCCGAGCTCTTTAAAAGGGGTAATGTTATTCTCGTTGATAAAGATAATGTCATAATCTCTGCCATGAGGTATGAAGAGTTTAAAGATAGGGCAATAAAACCAAAACACGAGTACAAACTCCCTCCTGCGAGAGAGAACCCCATTGACGTTTCTTGGGAGAAGTTTAAAGAGCTCATATCATCTCAAGAAGTTGAGATAGTTAGGGCTTTGGCGAGAAGCCTTAATATGGGCGGGTTATATGCGGAGGAGATTCTTCTAAGGGCTGGAATAGAGAAAACCAAGAAAGCCAACGAGTTGAATGAAGATGAGCTCAAAGCTATCTTTGATAGGATGAAAGAAGTTTTTAACTCCCCGAAGAAGCCAAACATAGTATATAAAGACTCTGCACCCATAGATGTCCTTCCAATCGAGCTCAAGTGGTATGAAGGCTATGAGAAAAAATTCTTCGAGACTTTCAGCGAGGCTTTAGATGAGTATTTTGGAAAAATCCTCATTGAGAGTGCAAAAATTGAGAGAACCAAAAAGCTTCAGGACAAAAAAAGAGGGTTAGAGATTACTCTTAGAAAGCAAGAAGAAATGATAAAAGGTTTTGAAAGGCAGATGCAGGAAAATCAGGAGATCGGCGACTTAATCTACGCAAACTTCACCTTTGTGGAAAACCTCCTCAAAGAGCTTTCAAAGGCAGTTGAAAAGCTTGGGTGGGAGGAATTCAAGAAAAGAATAGAAGAAGGTAGAAAATCAGGCAATAAAGTAGCTCAGATGATAAAAGGCGTAGATCCAAAAGAGAAGGCCGTAACGGTCGAACTCGAAGGTAAAAAGGTAAAGCTCTACCTCAACAAAAGCATAGGAGAAAATGCCGAGATTTACTATGAGAAGGCCAAAAAAGCAAAGCACAAGCTTGAAGGGGCAAGAAAAGCTTATGAAGACACACTGAAAAAGATTCAAGAAATTGAAAAGCTCATAGAGGAAGAAGAGAAAAAAGAACTCAGCGTGAAGAAGCTTGAAAAAAGAAAGAAGAAGTGGTTCGAAAAGTTCAGATGGTTTGTAAGCAGTGAAGGCTTTCTGATAATAGGGGGAAAAGATGCCACAACAAATGAGATAGTCATAAAGAGACATATGAGTGAGAACGACCTCTACTGCCATGCAGATATTTATGGAGCGCCACACGTGGTAATAAAAGATGGCAAGAAAGCTGGGGAGAAAACGATATTTGAAGCCTGTCAGTTCGCAGTTTCCATGTCAAGGGCATGGAAAGATGGAATATACTCCGGAGACGCTTACTGGGCAGATCCGAGCCAAGTAACAAAAAAAGCTCCAAGTGGAGAATACCTGGGTAAGGGAGCCTTCATGGTTTATGGAAAGAGAAACTGGATGCATGGACTACCCGTAAAGCTCGCCGTTGGAATAGTAGAATATGAAGGAGAGAAGCTCCCAATGTGTGGGCCTGTTGATGCCGTTAGGGCTCATACGAATAAGTACATCATTATCCGCCCGGGAAGAACAAAAAAGAGCGAACTTGCCAAAAAAATAGCTAAAATTTTCGAGAAGTGGGGATACAAAGTGGATCTTGATGAGTTAATGCAAATCCTACCGCCCGGAAACGGTGAGATTGTGGAGGTGGTCGAATGATAAACCTCTATGCAATAGCCCAGAGAGAACTTGCAAAGGATTTACTCTTCGAGGTTGACGATGAAGTAGTGACGTTCTCTGTAAAGGGGGTTATGATAGCAAAGACGAACTCAAAGGGCTATAATTTTTCTTTTGTTGAGATTACAGACAATGAGTTTGTGCTGGCAGTTCAGATGAGAGGGTATGTGATTTATCTCGGCTTAGAAAGCGATGAAGTAATTGACGAGGATGCTTATCCAGAGCTTGTGAGGGCGTTGATAAACCACCTCTTGCCAGCCCTTCACACACTTATTAGGGAAGCCGAGAAGAGCTATAATGGAAAAGCAGATCTGCTTTTAGATGACAATATGAGCCCCGAGATGAAAGAATTCTTTTATGAGTTACTCCTCAAACACAAGAGGGGACTGCCAACGCACGAGCAGGTCGATGTTGCGTAGCAAAGGTTTTTAAAGAATCTGCATGTAGGGAGGAACCATGAAAAGAACCGAGTATTATTCGTATGCAGTTGGGGAGCTTCCAGAAGGATGTAAGCTTTGTGTTCAAGGAGCAAAGTTGGTGCTCTTTACAACCGGGGTTTGTCCCAGAGATTGCTTCTACTGCCCCCTAAGCCCCTGGAGGAGAGGAGATGTCAGCTATGCAAATGAGAGGCCCATAAAGAGTCTTGACGACATAATAGAAGAGGCCAAAATCCAGGAGGCTTTGGGTGCGGGAGTTACTGGAGGAGATCCCCTTTCGAAGATAGATAGGACTGTGGAATATATAAAAGTCCTAAAAGAGAACTTTGGAGAGAAATTTCACATCCACCTCTACACTACCGGAGCATTAGCCACAAGAGAGAACCTTGAAAAGCTTTACTCAGCGGGTTTGGATGAAATACGCTTCCACCCAGATCTTTTTAACCCCAACTCCAGGCTTCTCCAGAAAGAGCTTGAGAACATAAAGAATGCTTTTGATTTTGATTGGGATGTTGGCGGAGAAGTTCCGAGCGTTCCTGGGCAGGAAGAGAGGATTAAGTGGTTTGCTGAGTTTTTAGATGCCCGTGGAGCTAAGTTTCTCAACATAAATGAGCTTGAGTTCAGTGAGACCAATTTAGATGCCCTTCTCTCAAGAGGACTTAGAACTGTTAGCGACGAAAGTTCAGCTATAGCGGGGAGCCTCGAACTGGGGCTGAAGATCCTTGAATGGGGAGAAGAGAACACCTCCCTGAACTACCACCTATGCACAGCCAAGCTTAAGGACGCCGTTCAGCTGAGAAACAGGCTCAAGAGGATGGCAAAGAATATCGCCAAGCCCTATATGGAAATCACGGAAGAGGGAACCTTAAGGTTCGGGATTGCGGAGTATGATGACCTAATAGAACTCTACAATTTGCTTGTAAATGAAGCGGAGGTTCCAGAGGAGTGGCTCTACATAAATACAAAGAAGGGAAGGATTGAAATGCCCATAGAGGTTGCAGAAGAGCTTGCCGATGCAATAGAAGGGGATGTAAAGTTCTACATAGTCGAGGAGTATCCGACGTGGGATCGAATAGAGGTCGAGAGGATTCCGCTTCCGTGATTTGATTAGCTTTTTTGCTTTTTCGTTAACTTGAAAGTGATTTCGAAAAATTTATGTAGGGCTTTGAGCGCTTTAAGGAGTGCGGACTGAAGGTGGAGATTCTCGAGGGATAGATTGGGATTTGTATAAATTAAAGAAATCAAAGAAAATAAAGTTCAGCTCTCAACCTTCTCAATTCCTATCTTTGCCTCAACTTCCGGCCACTCGACAACGTAGCCCTTAGCTTCTTCGAACCTAACATCAACCGCCCTTGTTTCTCCCTTTATGTAGTCAAGCATATTCTGCAAGAGCTCTTTGTTTTCTTCAGTTGTTTCAATATACACCATTATCCTATCGTTGACGTCTAAATCGAGGTGCTTTCTCATTTCCTGTATCCTTCTTACGAACTCTCTTGCAAGCCCTTCCATCATGAGCTCCCTTGTGAGTGTCTTGTCAACAAATACCTTGCCGTGATCGAATTCTTCTCCTACAAGGAAGTCCGGGAGTTCTTCCTCAACTACAATGTGCTCCCTCTCAATTGTAAACTCCTTACCCTCTATCTCCACTTTCAGCTTTCCTTGCATGAGCTTCTCATAAAGCTCCCTGTCGTTTTGCTCGTCGATCCATTTTGCAATCAGCTTCGCATCTCCCTTGAAGTGAGGCCCAAGTTTAGCGAAGTTGGGCTTTACTCTTATTTCCCTCTCAACCTTGGCAACCTTGACTTCCTTAGCATTGAGCTGGTCTTTGAGGAGGTAGTTAAGTCTTTCAACGGCTTTCTTTGTTGTTTCGTCCTCGGTCTCTATGAGTATCTGCCTCACAGGATAACGGAGCTTTATCTTTGCCCTTTGTCTTGCCGCAGAGCCAGCCTCTACTATCCTTCTCACTATCTCCATTTCCCTTTCGAGCTCTTCATCAACCCAGCTCTCGTCTTTCTTCGGCCAGTCTTCGAGGTGGACGCTCTCCTTTCCGCTGAACGGTCTTATGAGGTTCTGGTAAATTTCCTCGGTGATGTAAGGTGTAAATGGTGCCATTAATCTAAGCAGAACGTCGAACACCTTCCACAATGTCCAATAAGCGGCAAGCTTATCTGGGTCGTCTTTCTCAATCCAGAGCCTCTTCCTTATGAGCCTTACATACCACCTGCTTAAGTCCTCTATCACAAAGTACTCTATTGCCCTCGTTGCCCTTGTGAGGTAGAATGTCTCTATTCCATCTTCCACAGCATCTATGAGAGTGTTGACTCTTGAAAGTATCCACCTGTCCTCTTCCCTAAATGGAAGAGCCTCCGGATTGACCTTTGTGGGGTCGAACTTGTCCAGGCTCATGTATGTTGAAGCCAATATGTAGACGTTCCAGAGGATGTTGAGCATTCTCTTAACCTGTGCAAGCCCCTTCCAGCTGAACCTTAGGTTCTCCCAAGGAGTCGTCGCCCAGAGCATGTAGAATCTAAACGGATCTCTTCCTTCCTTCTGGACAACTTCTTCTGGCCTTATTATGTTCCCAAGACTCTTGCTCATCTTATCTCCCTTTTCGTCCAAAACATAGCCATGCATTGCAACCTTCTTGTACGGAACGGTGTCAAACGCAACAACACTTGCCGCCTGCTGGGAGTAGAACCACTTTGTAACCTGGTCTTCTCCCTCAACTATGAAATCTGCAGGCCAAAGCCTTTCGAAGAGGTCTTTCCTCCTTGGATAGTCAAGAGAAGCCCAGCTCGCTATTCCACTGTCAAACCATACATCGAGAACGTCTTTGACCCTCCTCATGTCCCCTCCACACTTGGGACATCTGAGTACTATCGTATCTACCCACGGTTTGTGGAGGTCTACTTCATGGAAGTCCTTCTCTATTGGCTCCTTGCTCATCTCTTTGAGCTCATCGAATGAACCAACCACATGAACGTTGCCACAGCTCTCACATACCCATATTGGTAGGGGTATTCCCCAATACCTCTGTCTTGAGATACACCAATCTCCGCTGTTCATGACTCCGTTGTCGTACCTTATCTTTACCCAATCCGGATACCAGGTGACGTTCTTGTCGTTTTCTTCTATTATCTTATCTTTAACTTTGCTTATCTTAAGGAACCACTGGTCTGTTGCTCTAAATATCAGCGGCGTCTTACAGCGCCAGCAGTGTGGGTATTTGTGCTCTATTGTCCCCGCTTTCACAAGGAGGCCTTTTTCCTTTAGATACTCAATTATCTCAGGATCAGCATCTTTAACGAACTTGCCTTGCCACTTCCCTTCGACGTATCTTCCTTCATCGTCGAGAGGTGAGTAGATTGGTAGGCCATACTGTTTTCCTATCTCAAAGTCTTCTTCACCGTGTCCCGGGGCGGTGTGAACTAATCCGGTACCCTCACCAAGGGTCACATGCTCTCCTAATATTACGCGGTGAGCCCACTCGTATTTCTCTCTAAATTCCTTCTGCCTTGGGTACTCCTCCAAAAACGGATGCACATACCTTATGCCCTCAAGCTCTTCGCCCTTGAATTCCTCCACGATCTCTCCTTTGGCACCAGCTTCGTGGAGAACCCTCTCAACTAACGCCTTCGCTATTATCCAGTACTCTTCCTTTCCATCAAGGAATACCTTCACTTTTGCATACTCGTATTCAGGGTGAACTGTAACGGCTAGGTTAGCCGGTAAAGTCCATGGTGTAGTTGTCCAGATGAGGAGGTACTCGTTTTCTTTTCCTTCTACCGGGAACTTTACGTATATGCTTGGATCTTCCCTTATTTTGTATTCTCCCCTAACTTCGTGTTCAGCCAAAGCAGTTTCACATCTGGGGCACCAGTGGAGAACCCTCTGATCCTTCTCTAAAAGTCCCTTTTCCCATGCTTTCTTTAAAGTAAACCAAGCTGATTCTATATACTCGTTCTTGATTGTCATGTATGGGTTATCCCAGTCCATCCAAACTCCGAGCATTTTAAACTGCTCTGTCATGATCTTGAGATTAGTCAGAGCGAACTCCCTACACTTCTTTATGAAGTTTTCAACACCAACTTTCTCCTCTATATCCTTTTTGTATTTCAACCCAAGGGCTTGCTCAACTTTAACCTCTATTGGCAAGCCATGCATGTCAAAGCCCGGTTGCCTTCTAACGTTATAGCCCTGCATGGTTCTGAATCTTATCACCATATCCTTGATTATTTTGTTCCATGCAGTGCCCAAGTGTATGGCACCGCTTACATATGGTGGTCCATCAAGAAAATAGTAGTCCAGACCGTCTTCTCTTGCTTTTTTCACCTTGTTGTAGACGTCATTTTCTTTCCAGAATGCTTCTATTTTTTCCTCTAAGACTTGTGGATTATACTCCCTCATCTCTGGCTCCTTTATCATCTCAAAAACCTCCTGGGATTTGTAGAATAGACTAGGTTAGCAGAATAGCCCAAGGAATCATGGGCAAAATGCAAAGCGAAGGATAAAACACTCCCCCCTCATGGGCATCGGTCAAAATTGTGGAGTTCTATTTATAAATCTTTTGCCAAGATTGAAATAAAGAGGGAAAGAAAGGAAAAGTCAACTCTTCTCCTCTATGGTTCTTTCCTCTTCTGGTTCCCCTTTTCTCCTGCTCTCGTTCTTTATAACCTGGATAACGTAATCTATGAACTTTCTGACTTCCTCTAAATCCTCTTCAGGGATATCCTGAATCTTTTTGTTCTTTGTTTTGTATGTGAGCAGTTTTAAGAGTGCTAATCTCCCAAGTGCTGTTTTTGTACTTATTTCGCCTTCTTTCCAATCATGCCATATAGCGTTTGCTATGCCATAGAATTCTGGTATGCTATCCAACCCCGGATCACCAACATCCAGTACTTCTTTACCGAGATACTTGTACCTCTTTTCCTTCTCCTCCTTTGTGAACTCTTTTAATTTTTCTCTAATGTACTGGTGCACCATCCACACCACCTCCAAAAATACGTTGTCCTCAATGTTTATTAACTTTTTGTTTCTAAAACTTGGGGATAATCTTATAAGCCCCAATAAGACACATATCTACACATTAATACAGTGGTGAAAACAATGAATGAACTCCTCTACCTTTTGCTCTCCTTCGGAATTATAATAGGATTCATAAGACTAAAGGTGAATATCGGGCTTTCTATATTCCTAGGCTCCCTTCTGCTTGGAGTTCTCTTTGGATTAAAGCCAAGAGATCTTGTACTTTCCCTCTACGTATCTTCCACCGAGTGGCAGACCTTAAGGCTCATCCTGATTATAGTCTCTATAATGGCTCTAACGAGCATCTTTTCCCAAATCGGGTACCTCAAAATAATGGAGAGAGCAGCTAAAGAGCTGTTTCCAAGTGAAAAGTACTCTTTAGCCACACTCCCGGCGTTAATAGGGCTAATGCCAATGCCTGCTGGAGCTCTTGTTTCTGCTCCCATGATAGAGACCGTGGCTGACAAGCTCAACATTTCCCCAGAGAAAAAGACCATCATTAATTACTGGTTCAGGCATATATGGGAGCACTCTTGGCCAATGTATCAGGCGATAATAATTGCCTCGGCAATTTTAAGCATCTCTGTAAGAGAATTCAGCAGCAAGATGTTTCCCCTAACAATACTTATGGCACTGATTGGATATCTTTTCTTTCTTAGGCCTATAAAATCAGCTAAGGATGAAAAAGGAGACATAAAAGAAGGGCTGAAGTTGTTCCTTAAAAGCACGTATCCGATAATTGTGATCATCTTTATCTCAATTGTTCTCGGCTATGACATGGTTTATGGGGCATTTATAGGATTTCTATCAGCTTTGATACCCCATTTTAGGAGAATAAACAAAGGGGAAATTATAAAATACGCCTTACAGCCAAAAATAATATTTCTTCTGCTTTCGGTCATGTATTTCAAAAAGCTTCTTGAAGTCACAGGAGCCGTTGAAGCCCTTCCAAGGATTATCTTAGAGTTAAACCTCCCAATAATGGCAGTAATAGTTTTAACTCCCTTTTTAGTTGGATTGATGACCGGCATAAGCTTCGCTTATGTGGGAATGACCTTCCCGTTGCTAGCACCGTTTTTTGGGAGCTTTGATAAAATTGCACTCGCGTATTTGAGCGGCTACATGGGGATGCTCTTCAGCCCGGTTCACTTATGCTTAGTCTTCTCCGCAGAATACTACAAAGCCGACCTAGGAAAGGTTTACAGAGCGATGCTGATTCCTGGATTGGCCCTCTTCCTTCTCGGAGTTCTCTATATTTCTTTCCTCTAAACACCAGAAATGCTCTCTAAGTTCTTTAAGCCTTTTCTTTCCTATTCCCCTTACTTTTTGCAGTTCCTCAATACTGCCATAGGGTCGATTCCTAATTATGCGCCAAGCTAAAACCTTTCCAATACCTTTTACTCCCAAAAGAACATCCTCGGGGGCTAAGTTTATCTCATGGTTCATCCTCTCCCAGAGAGGATCGCCAGCAAATGCCCTTTTTTCATCTTCCAGTGCCTTTTTGTGTGCTTCTTCTACACTGCATCCCTCAGCTCGATGCTTTATCTCTCTCAACTCATGATAGAGAATATAACGTTCATACGGTCTCAAAAGCTCAGATATCCAAATTTCATTGAGGGGAATTCCAAGCTTATCTGCCGCCGGTGGATAGATGAGTTTTCCCTGATAGACTACTCTGTAGCATGCATTGTATTCTTTGATGAGCTCATGGGACACGTACTTCACGCGATAGCCCAGTTTTGCAATTTCCTCTTTAACGTTCGTCTCAGCCCACCAATAAAAACTCCCTTTAGGGGTTTTAAGAATTATGGATGTAAGGCAAAGATGTTATATAGGTAGGACACTTAAATAGTAAGGGGGACTACATGAACCACACACTACTACTCCTAGGACAGATATCCAGTCTCTCTGCAAAAATAGCCGGAGCTCTATTTCTCGCTTACATTTACTGGAAACACAGACGAAAGCCCGCCCTCTGTTGGTCTCTCTCTTGGATAGCTGCTGCTTCTTCAATACTCTCCGACATAACCGGAAACATGTACATTGTTTCACTATCGGAGGCATTCTGGGCAATGTTCCTATTCTATGGCACAATCTTGCTACTGGAAGAGGAGGGAATCACAAACAGAGAAGTAGGGGTTCTGTCGATAATTCCCGTCATAACAAGCCTATATGGCATTCTAATAGGCAATTTGGGTCGCTCCTCTGATTGGTTTGCACTTCTAGGTCTGCCCTATGCAGTCTCGGCACTCTTTATAACCTCTTCTGGACTTATGATACTCTTTCTCAGAAAGCTCTATGACAGCAAGGCATTGTATTTAGGGGGCGTTATTACACTCTACGGTCTTCACGAGCTTGATTATCCTGTTTTGAGACTTGTTGAGTGGTTCGCCCCAATAGGGTTTGCCCTCGGAGCAATATTTAGCATTCTATCTGCATACGTCATGATAAAATTCGTCTTTACAGAAGAGTTCATAAGAATTGAGAGGCCCCCAGTGGAGATGTATCTTAAGCCGGGAGTGATGATAATCAAGCCTGAGGAGTACAATACAATAAAAGAGAAGCTCGAAAAAGTGCCTGTATTGGCATTTGTTAGAAGTCTGCATGTACCTGAGAGCTGGAATGCTTTCTTCATAACGACCACCGGAGAGAGAAATTCCATATTCCCCACTGATCTGGCAAAAATCGTCGATATAACAGTTAGATATCTAAGAGAAGCGAAGGAAAAGGGATTTGAAGGAATAATTGTTATAGACTGTCCAGAATACTTAAAAACATACAACGGCTTTGAAGCCCTCGTAAAATTCCTTGCTTCTCTAAAGGATTTCACGCTTTTATACAACGGGGTTCTAATTCTGGTAATTGAGGAGGAAGCTTGGGAAAAAAGAGAGCTTAAAATCCTAAAAAGAGTTCTCACCTGATTCCAAAGATTTATAACTTTCCATTATTCAATCTCAAGAGGTGAAAGGATGGGGATTGATAACATAATCGCAAAGCTGGCATCAGTTGGAGCTGATCTCAGTACTAGAAATGCAGTAAGAATGGCGCTCTCTCTGATAAGCGAGGATGAAGAGCTTACAGACCAAATCTACGTAGAGATAAAGAACAAAGCGTACAAAGAAGACTTTGCAAAGGTGCCTGTTGAAAAGAGAGCTGTTTTCATCCCCCAGTGTTTAAGGAACGTGAAAGAATGCCCCGCAGAGTTTGGCGAATATGGGTGGAAATGCACAAAGTGTGGAAAGTGTTCAATTGGCGATATAATTGAATACGGAGAAAAGCTCGGTTACAAACAATTCTACATAGTCCCAGGTGGGAGCTTGGTAAAAAAGATATTAAAGGAGAAAGTCCCTAAAGGAGAGATAAAGGCTGCACTGGGGATAGCATGCTGGCCTGAGCTTGCAGAAGCCAATGAGAAGCTTTCCATACTAAAAATTCCACTCCAAGCAGTGCCCCTACTAAGGGCAGGATGTATAAATACCTTAGTTGACCTTGAAAGGGTCAGGATGGCCTTGGAAGTTGGCCTTACACAAGAAAGCAAAAACCCAGCATTTTCCACAGACATGAATCCCCAACCGACTCCCTAATGACTTTCATTTCTTATTTCATTCCAGATCGCAGTCAAAATCAACAGAGCACCTAGATAACCTCTCAAGCTTAGAACTTCCCTGATAGTAAAAAATGCCGATATATGCCCAAAAATTGGTTCAGCGGAGTATATAAGAGCCGCTTTATGGGCTTTCGTTTCTTTCTGATACTTTACCTGAAGAGTGAAAGCAATTACCGTTGCAAAGACTCCCGTGTAAATAATACCAAGCCACGGAGTTATCCCTACCGGCAGTGCAAATCCCTCAAAAATCAAGGCATAAATTGTCGAAAACACAAAATTCCAAAATATCTGCCAAAAGGCAAGGCTGAGGTAATCTCTTTCCCCAAATTTCTGGACAAGGACTATCTGGAATGCAAATGAAATTGCACAAAGAACTGTCAACAGATCGCCATAGTTAAAACTTAAGCTCGCTCCCGAGATTAGATATAAACCAGCTATTGCAACACTTAAGGATAGAAAATCCCTTACCTTCAGCTTATCACCTAGAAGAAAATAAGCTATAAATGGAGTAAAGACTACGTAAAGGGAAGTTATAAAGGCGGAGTTGGATGCGGATGTGTATTTTAAACCCACTATCTGAAAACCATGCCCAAAAAAGAGGGTTGTTCCCAAAATAAACCCTTCAAAGAAGGTTTCGCTTTTCACAACTTTCTTTCTAAAAGCAAAGAGCATGAGAAGAGAAGCTATTCCAAAACGGTAAGCCAAAAATAGGACTGGGGGAATATAAGCAAGGCTAACTTTCATTGCTGGGAACGTGAAGCCCCATATGACCGTAATCCCAAGAAGAATTAGCTCTGCCCTTTTCATGCCCAAATCTAAACTCTCTCACTTTTTAAGCGTTTTCCTTTAGATATGGGTTTAAACGTTCTAATTTTCGTAACCCTTATATAAAATGAAAGCGTATCATTTTTGGTGATACTATGAGTGAGGAAGAAGCTTATGAAGTCCAAAAGGAGAGTGTTGAACGGATATGGATTCTGATAACTCCCGATAAGTGCAGTGGTTGTAGGCTGTGTGAAGTTGCCTGTTCCCTTGAGCACGAAGGAATCATCTGGCCAGAGGCATCAAGAATCAGGGTCTTTGAGCTTTTGCCCGGAGTTAACGTTCCACATACATGTGTTCAATGCCCGGACTACCCATGTGTAAATGCTTGCCCTACAAAAGCCCTTAGTGTTGATGAAAAAACAGGGGCAGTGCTTGTTGATGAAGCGAAGTGCATAGAGTGTGGGGCGTGTATAACAGCTTGCCCCGGAGATGTCCCGAGAATTCCAGTTGGTAAGGGAAGTGTGGTCATATGCGACCTCTGCGGGGGAAATCCGAAGTGTGTTGGAGTTTGCCATGAGGCTGGGCACGATGCCCTAAAGATTGTCACAGGAAACTACAGACCGATCTTCAGAACATTTGCAAAAGATCCCGTGGAAAAGAGCTCTGAGATAGCGAAAAAGGTCTTTGGAGAAGAGTTTCTGGGGTGAGTAAAATGTATGCATACACTGGGAAGCTCCTTGATGTTGACTTAACAAAGGAGGAGATTAAAGAAGTTGAGCTTGAGGAAGAAACTCTAAGGAAGTTCTATGGGGGAAGAGGACTTGGAACTTACCTCCTCTGGAAAGAGCTTGGAGACAAGTGGGAAAACATTGACCCTCTTGGCGAGGAAAACATTCTTCTAATCCTAAACGGACCTCTGACCGGTTACTACCCTGGCATGAAAACCGCCGTTGTTTCTAAATCCCCAGAGAGCAATGGTATTGTGGGGAGCGTTTTAAGCAGTGAGGTGGGATTAGAGCTCAAGGCATCGGGATACGATGGGATTATAATCAGAGGAAAGGCAAAAACGCCCGTTTATCTCTTCATTTACAACGATACTGTGGAAATAAGAGATGCATCCAAATACTGGGGCATGGGAGGCATTGAGCTTCATAAAACCCTCTTAAAGGAAGTGCACGAAGAGATAAGAAAAAAGGAAATGCTGAAAGGGATCCCCAAAGAGCCCGCAATGATGTACATAGGCAAAGGAGGAGAAAACAAGGTTCGCTTTGCTGCTATAATGACAAAGCTCATGCATGCCGCAGGTTACGGGGGCTATGGAGCTGTTATGGGGAGCAAGAACCTCAAAGCGATAGTTGTAAAGGGAAGCAAATCCCTTCCAGAAGTTTACGACAAAGAAAAAATGAAATCCCTCCTCAGAGAGTTCTGGAAGGAGCTCTTCTCAATGACCACATTTAGGGAATGGGGCACCGGAGCTGGAGGCTATAGTGTGGGACACGACCGCTCAAGCGAGCCGATAAGAAACTGGCAGGAGGAATATCATGACAACGAGGAGATAAGTGTCGTTAACTTCGAAAATAGGGCATGGATAAAGAAGTACTGGGCTGATTACGGATGTCCGGTGAACTGTATGAAAATCTCATATCTCCGTTACGGCGAATACAAGGGCTCAATAACGGATGCACCTGACTATGAGCTCCAAGCGTATATGGGAACCAACCTTGGAATATTTAAGCCCGAGAAGATCGTTTACCTATCATACCTTGTGGATGAACTTGGCTTAGATGGAATAAACGCCGGAAATACTTTAGGATTTGCAGCGGAGCTTTACCAGAGAGGGATCCTCACAAAGGAAGACATAGGATTTGAGCTCAAGTGGGGCGATGAAAAGGCATTTGCAAAGCTTTTACACCTAATAGCCGAGAAAGAGGGTATTGGAAAGATACTAGCCGAGGGCACTTACAGAGCAGCACTAAAGATCTCCGAGATGAAGAGAGTGGATGCAACAAAATATGCAGTTCACGTGAAAGGAATCGGAGTAGGAGCCCATGGAATAAGGAGCGAGCTTGACTACACAAAAGACATAAGCTATGCAGTCTCAGTCCAAGGAGGGGATCACACTTCAACCGCTGGCCTTCCAGCAAGGAGCTATGAGGGAGAAATGGTAAATGCGTTCTATGACTCAGCGGTTGTGTGTATGTTTGTCACAAGGCCCGGATTTGAGAGAATTCTAGAATTTGGAAATGCTTTGACAGGGTTTGACATAACCCCAGAGCAGTGGTTTAATGAAGTCGGCTTGAGGATAATCCACCTCCAGAGAATACTTTTACTCCTTGGTGGACCGGATGTATACTGGGATCCAAGAAAAGACGATGACAATCCACCAAGATTCTACGAACCACTACCAAGTGGGCCAGTTAGAGGAAAAGCACCCAGCAGGGAGGAGATAAAATCAAAGATCAGACAGTACTACGAGGAAATTGGTTACGACGAAAATGGAATTCCAAAAGAGGAAGTCCTTGAAGAACTCGGCTTAAGCGAGGCAAAGAGGGAAGTTAGGAGAATTAAAAAGCGTCTAAACCTTTAACCTTTTCTTTCAAACTTTTGGTTTTGATGAACTTTTTAAGGCTTTATTGTCAAAAAATATGCGGTGATTGTTATGGTAGAGTACAAAGACATGACAATCAAAGTTGTAGGGGAAAGGCTTTCTCCAACAAAAATGAAGGTCAAAGCCGGGAATTTTGAGATTACAATAGACAAACTCGGTGGGGAAGCTCCAAGCCCATTAGATTACACCCTTGCAGCCCTTGCAGGATGTCTAAATATTGTCGCGACCCTTGTAGCCAAGGACATGGGGATAGAAATTGAAGACCTGAGTGTTGAAGTTGAAGGTGTCTTTAATCCTGGAAAGCTCTACGGCAAAGGAACTCAAAGAGCCGGCTACAAAGAGATCAAGGCCAAAATTAAAGTGAAGACTGATGCTGATGAAGAGACCCTCAAGAAGTGGCTTGAACAAGTTGAGGAACGTTGTCCAGTTAGCGATAATCTAGCCAACCCCACTCCAACAAAGGTTGAATTTGAGAAGTGCTGAAAGTTTTTAAGCTTTTGTCTTTATCCTTTTCTGGTGAAGTTAATGTGGCGTGAAAAGCTTAAGCAGGGGTTCCTTGAAAACGACAAGCTCATGATTGAGCTCAGCATAGGGGGAGAATGTGGGGAATGGTTCCCGAGCTTGGCTTTGTATGACAAAGAAAACGATAGCTGGTACTACTTCGACAACGACATCCCCCCTGGAGCCACTGAGGAGGAGGCACTAGAAAATGCCATCGAATTCTTTGAAAAAATGATTATAGGCTTGGAAAAGTGCAAAATAAAGATTTCACCTCTGAAAGAAGCCCCTGAGGAGATATATCTAAAGTTTAAGCAGTTCCTGGAGGAACTCAAGAATGAAGATAAAGGTTAGGCTCTATGGCGAGCTTGCTCTAAAACATGGTGCGGAGGTTGAGCTAGAGGTTAAAGAAGGAGCCAGGGTTAGAGATGTCCTCAAAATTTTGAAAATAAGTGATTCAGAGCATCATTTAATTTTGAATGAAAGAAAAGTTTCAAAAGACCACCCACTAAGCGATGGAGATACCTTAAAGGTTCTTCCGGTAGTTTATGGGGGTTAACCCTCTCCCAGTCCAACATCTTCTCCAAAAGTGAGCGTCAGGTAAAGTTCCACCAAGCCTTTCTCGATGTTCTCCAAGATTTTCTCTTCAAGCTTTTCAATCTCATCTGTAGAAAGGTACCTTCCCTCCTCCAAAACCTTTATTTTCCAATTTTGCCTGTCGAATACGATTGTCATCTCCTCCACTATAAGGGGGATGTACCTTATTCTAATCCCATAAAGCTCTTCTGCATAACCCGCTTTCCGATTTATATCCTCTAGATATGGTTTTAGCTTTTCCATAAAACCACCGCAACTCTTAATACCTCTCTCGACTTTAAACCTTTAGGGTGATATAATGTACCAGAAGTTTGGATACCATTTTCATGCTTATCAACCCGGTGATCTAATCTATATCCACGATGGCTCTGGGTGGGATCCGATAAAATATTCAGAGCGATTAAGCCCAGTGTCCCTAAAAATAAGGGATATAGAAGTGAAATCCAGGAACTGGACAAGAACCGTTATTAAAGCATATGAATACACCAGCGATGCCTTAGGATCTCTAAAATCCGGATGCGTGAGTGTTGATTTTGAGCCCTTCACACTTTACATGATCCTAAGATATAAACCAAAGATATACGCGGAAATAGTCGATCTGCTCATGAACAAAGTGGAACCGGTTCCAACAACGCCTTTTCATCCAATAATGCCCCACCTCAGCACTTTTGAACAGGAAATTCTTGCGAGAATCTCCTTCGATTTCTATGAACACTTTATCAAAGACAAGGATGTTGTTGGGTATTGGCTTCCCGAGAACGTTATCACTAAAGAAACTGCCAAAATTGTTGCCGAATCAACACAAAAGGAGATAGTGTTCCTTCTGGACGAGCGGCAGTTTGTTGGCCTTCACTTTCCCCAAGCAAAGTTCTCCTGCAACACATACAAATGCGACGATAAAATAGGATACGTCTTTGGAAGGGATCACCAGCTGAGCGATGCTTTTGCATTCAACACACTTGACGTTGATGGCCTTGTGAGGGCTGTTGTAGAAGGTAGAATAGATGTTTTCAAAGAGAACTCTGAGATTCCCTATTTGGTTTACCTCGCAAGCGATCTTGAGGCTTTGCTGAGCAACCCACAGCAGCTGGACAAGTTCATCAGCTGGGTTACAAAACTTGAGGAAAAAGGAGTTGAAACAATAAACGCAGTGGAGTTCATTAGAAAGAAGAGAAATGGGGAGTTCAAAAGGTTAGAAGGAGAGTGCAGTGAGCACTTTAGAATCAACGTCAAGGACTACTCGAGCTGGAGTGATTATTACGATCTCAGCATAGACGGAAGGACGAGTGACATCAGATGGCTCGGCATGAGAAGAGAAGACGGCAGAGTAATTAACCGTGTCTACAAAGGGAAGAAGGTTTCACAGCTTTGGAAGTATGCCTTTACAAAGCTGTTCAGAGAACTAAATAGAAGCATACGCTTTGGTGTTATTGATTTGATTCACAAGTACCTCCCAGAGGCGAGCATAGAAGATATAAAGGAATTTCTGGTGAGATATGCGAGAATATTCTTTAGAGAACACTACGAATACTTTGAGATGGATACAACGGTGGAATACATAATGGAACCGCTTAAAGACCTTGATCCAACGCTTGCTTTAAGATTGGGAAGGATATACTACATAATGCTGCTCGCCAACCACTCAGATCCCAGGTTCTGGGAGAACATCGACACAAGGGTAACATTTGAGAACGTCTCCGCGATCAGCAAGGCACTTATAGAACTCATGAAGGTTTATATTGATGAGAACATGCACGAGAGAGCCAACTACATCCTCCTCGAATACATGAAGCTTCTTGCTTTCCCCCAGCTCTACTACGACTACGAACTTTTCAAGATGCCCGGGCTTGAAGGATGGGAGACAAGTGAAAAAGCTTGGTTCGATAGCCTAAAAAGCGAGGTTCCAAACTGTGATTACAATGTAATAACAAGGGCAGCCCTCTACGTTGGAAACGAAGACCTCCCAGAGGACATAAGAAACGCCCTAGAAGTTCTCTATGATATGAAAAAAGCGGTGGCAGATACAGGCCATATCTCCGGAGAAATGCACGGAAACTGGGAAAACAAGGAATGGTGCGAGCATAGGGCAAAGGTTTAGCCCTTTATGTTCCATTTTTCTTTGCTGAGAAAGAGATAAGCCTCTTCCTCAAGTTCTGGAGGAACGAAGTTGATTAAAATTTCTGCATTTTTTATAACCTCTCTCAAGTTTTTGCCAAGGGCAACTTGGTTTTTGATGAGAAGGTCTTCGATAACGTCCACTATGCTTTCCTTAACCTCTTTCTCAGAATAAAGCCTCTTTCCCCTTATCCATACTTTTTGGTTCTTTGTGTAAAAATCAAGCGCCCTCTCGCTCAAGAACTCTGGTCCGGGTTTTAAAATTACTCTTGGCCTCTCCACCCTATCGACTTCAAGCATGATGAACGCCTTCTCAGTGTATCCCCAGTTTAAGTCAAAAACTTCAAAACCTTCCCTTTTCAGGCTCTTCTCAAACCCCTTCGCACTTCTCTCCAGCTGAGGAAGGAGAACATCATCCACGAGCTCGGGCTTTGGGAAGAGGAGAGTAACCAGATTTGTGCCTTTTTTCTTGAGCAAGGCCTTATAATCACCAGCTTTTGCTTTTGATGGAAAGAAAAACTCAATTCCCGGCTTTTCGACAAATTCTTTCGCTTTAAAATAAAACACTCCAAACTTTTCCCAGCTAAGAGAAGAAGCAACGTTTCTTCTGGGATCAACGGGGTCTATAACAATTAAGGGGCTTTCCCTTTCTCTTTCCACAGTTTTGTACGCTATTTCTGGCTCCTTCTTTAACCATCCCTCAAGGTCTATTATTTTGCTCTTCCCCAAGAACTCGACGTTCTCAAGCAGGTTCATAAAGGAACCGTATTTTATTATCAAAAGCTCCGTTAAGTAACCAGAGAAGCCTCTAACATAAACTTCACTGCCATATGCATTTATCCCTTTCAGAAACTTCTTGAGAAGCCTTACCTCGTCGTTTCTCCCGTTTAAGTGCTTTATCACCCACTCGGTGTGGAGTAGGGATCTATCTACCGCCGTCTTTACTTCTCTCCAGCTTTTCACATTGTAGCAAGGTACAATGTCCACATCAAAACCCTTGTAAAAAGCTCTTACGTATGGATGTTCAGCGTAGGCTATTTCGTAACTCTCAAGTCTCTTACCGATGGCCTTCCCCAGCTCTAGCCCTATTTTCCTCAGCTCCTCAAGCGGAACTTCAAGGGGAAATGCCAAAAAAAGATCCACATCGTGGTCTCCGGATAGATAGGTGTCCTTCGCTATTGAGCCCACCAAACGAGGGGTAACCTCTAAGTCCTTTTTCCCTATTTCTTCTTCTGCAATCTCAACTATTTCCCGGGTTACAGCATTGACTAAGGCTCTCTCCTCCTCCGATGGCTCTATCCTCTCCAAAACTTCCTTCAGCAGTTCCATCAATGCTTCACCTAATCCCTCAACTCAAATCTTGCAAGGGTTTCATAAATGGGCCCTTTTGGTGTTAAAGTGCTCTTCTTAAGCTCTATTGCGCTGACCTCGAACTCGCCGAACTCTTCGTTAGAAAGCTCTTTCAATGCCAGCATGAGCTCAACCTTATCCTTCACGAATTTTACCCTTCCTATTGTTATGTGAGAAACAAAGTCCTTCTCTCGCTTAAAGCCAAGTTTGAAAAGAGCGTTGTCTATCTCCTTTGCTATTTTCTTTATCTCCTCATCGTTCTCCACTCCAGCCCAGATGACCCTAACATAGTTGTAATTCGGGAACACCCCTATGCCCTTAACTTTTACGCTGTGCTTCTTGTGCTTTTTGGCTATCTGTTCTAAGAGTTTTTTGATATCCTCTGCCTGTTCCTCAGTTATTTCTCCCAAGAACTTTAGAGTAAGATGGAGGTTTTCCGGTTCAACAAATTTGATTTTCGCCGATTTTGTTTTTTCGATTTTCTCTTGTGCCTCTATGAGTTTTTGTCTAACTTCGTCGTTAATATCAATCGCTATGAACGCCCTCATTCTCTAACCACCACTGGGAACTCTTCCCATGGGAAAACTATCCACTTATCAGTCCTGAAAACGTAAAAATCAGGCACAACTGAAGTCCACGGCTTCATTGCCAAGCATGCCACCTTGATGTCTTTTGCACCTTTCTTCTTTACTTCCTCGATAACAACTTGGAGCGTCTTTCCAGTATCGCTGACATCGTCCACTATTACGACTTTCTTTCCTTTTAAGTCTCCGTGGAGCGGGATTGTTATCGTGGGTTTTTCTCCCCTCTTGTCAATGCCCTTGTAGAACTTTACGTCGATTACCTTGAACTCCACATCTCCTAAAATGTGACTAAGCCGTACTCCTGGAATAAGTCCTCCTCTCGAGATTCCAACAATGACATCAGGCTTGTATTCTCTTAAACTATCAGCAAGTGAGAAGATTGCCCTATCCACCTGCCACCATGTGAGATAGACCTTGTCCATTCTCTCACCCTCCCTTGATATATGGTAGAGTAGAAGAGTTAGAGTTTAAAAACCCAGCGTTTTCAAATGCTGAGGTTTAAGAGGGAAGAAAACATCATCATATCCTTTTGTATTTAATAATGATGAGGAAGTGGGGGTGTTAGGTTTAAAGTCTTATTGGAACTAACTCAGATTTAGAATTAAGACCCTCTACAACGTTGCTTTCAATTCTTTTAAAGTCTTATTGGAACTCTAGAAAGGTTAGAGAGGTTAGGCTAGGTGATTATTCTTTCAATTCTTCTAAAGTCTTATTGGAACACTTTATTTACAAGGGCTTTAGGGTCAGTGTAAATTACCTTTCAATTCTTCTAAAGTCTTATTGGAACGTGGGTTGGCAACTATGCATACCTTGGATCTGGCGTGCTTTCAATTCTTTTAAAGTCTTATTGGAACCTGCAAGCGTCAGAACTTTCCTATCCCCGATACTGTTCTTTCAATTCTTTTAAAGTCTTATTGGAACTTATTGGAACCCAGCAAATAAGCCCCACAGAGACCGTCTTAATTGTCTTTCAATTCTTTTAAAGTCTTATTGGAACGGGAGAAGAAAAAGTTAGAGGTGGTGATATGTATGGTTCTTTCAATTCTTTTAAAGTCTTATTGGAACACACTCGTATTCGAGGGCTATCTGTCAATAAAGGAGTCTTTCAATTCTTTTAAAGTCTTATTGGAACCGGACCTTCGCCGTGTGAGGGCTCTCTAAACGACTGCCTTTCAATTCTTTTAAAGTCTTATTGGAACCCTCTTTTCGCTTGATGTATTCCCACCGGTTATAAATTCTTTCAATTCTTTTAAAGTCTTATTGGAACAGGGCTGTTAGGTATCATTTAAGCGCTCTGGCTGCTTCTTTCAATTCTTTTAAAGTCTTATTGGAACCAGATGAGATAGTTCGTGTAGAGATAGAGCTGTCGAACTTTCAATTCTTTTAAAGTCTTATTGGAACTATAAGGAGAGGCAAAATTAATCCTTGAGCGCTCGCTCTTTCAATTCTTTTAAAGTCTTATTGGAACAGGGGCGAATTTTCCTCTAAATCCCCTATAAAGTAATTAGAACACTCAAAATTTATAAGCCTTTCCACAAAGGGTCAATAAAACTCCCCTCAAAAAGCTAGAATTCTAGCTTTCAGAAAAGACTTCAAAGCACTCACTCGCCCGAATTTACTACTTTTCTTTCATGCACAAAAATGTTCACAAGACTTCCAGAGACAAAACAAAAGCTAAAATCAAAAACAAGGCCATAAAACATCTTTAAATCCAAAAAGGTTAAATTTCCACGAGGAGAGAGTATTAAAGAAGTGTTAGGGATCCTCAGTTCAAAATTCCGAAAAAATTTCGTTACAAAAATCTCAAAGTTTCATAACCTCCTGTTTGATAGTAACTTTCAGTTACTAAAGACTTCCAGAACCCTCTTATAGAATGATTTCAAATTTAATTCTCTAATACAAGAGTGAACTGAAAACAGGGCTATTCTAACGTGATAACATTCCAAAAAACATAAAAGAAAGCGTGTTAAAATTAGTGTCGATGAGTTATGTATGTGATTATTGTCTATGACGTTGCTGTTGAAAGGGTTAATAAAGTTAAGAAGTTCCTCAGACAGTACCTCCACTGGGTTCAGAACAGCGTTTTTGAGGGAGAAATAACACTGGCAGAATTTGAGCGCATAAAGGCAGGTCTCAAAGACATTGTAGATGAAAATGAGGACTCTATCGTTATTTACAAGCTCCGCTCAATGCCGAAAAGAGAAACAATAGGAGTAGAGAAGAATCCGCTGGATGACATTATCTGAGCCCTTTTTCCATTTCTATCATTCCAAACCCATGTGGATTCCTCATTCCTAAGCCAAGATCGTAGGCTACACGAAGGACCTCTTCCTCGCCCCACATCTTAAAATCAAACTCCCATGCCCGGGTGTAGATCGGTTTTCCAGTTTTTTCGTCCCTCTTTATAAAAAATTTCTTGCTCTTTGGCTTCTTTGTGAGAACTTTAATATCAAAATCGCCGTTGTATGGTTCTCCATAAACCATTAAGTACTTAGACTTCAGGTTCTCAAACACGAGTCTCTTCCACACTTCGGGCTCGTTCTCAAAGGGGCTGTTGGGCTGACCAACTGGAGAAAGATCCCATTGTTTGAGGCCGTTGGGTGGGTTGTTATAATAGACGTTGACGGGGGAGAGGGTCTTAAAGCGCTTCCCCGAGAGATGTTCGGGAGTTTTTTCGAGCTTGGGTTCGTAGTGGAGGAGCCCTTGACCCCTCACATGGAGCTCACCTATTCCATATCTAAGACCTTCACCTAGGACTCTTAAGAGTGTCTTTTCCGTGGAGGCAACGTGGAGCTCCACGGTTCCTGACTCTACGAGCAAGCCCTCATTCACCCTCTTTGTTCTTCCAACGGGTTTGAACTTTGACGCAACGAACTTGATGTCTCTCTTGTTGTTGTGGATCCTGCTGGCGACTTCCCTATCGGCGAGTTTAATGGCATTAAGTAGGAATGAGTAGAGATAATGGGGATAGTCATACGGGATAAGGAATGGGGGTTCGAAGTGGAGGATAAGGGTAAGCCTCATGTGTTTCCCCGTCCATTTTTAAAACCACGCCACCAGTGGCTCGTACTCCTTGATTCCAACGAGATGTTTTATCAGCTTATAGGCCTCAAGCCTTATTAGTCTCTGTTTTGTCACGTTCTTCTTGAGCCCGGGGTGTTTTACACTTTTGCCAAGCTCTTCATTGTAGGCTTTCAAAACGGTCTTCATGCCTTCCTTTGTTAGCAGGACACCATTTAGCTCCTCTCTGAAGTGTTCCTCCTTTATTATCCCCTGCTTCACGAGCCTGTTTGCTATCCTGTCTGCAATTATCGGCTTGAAAATCTCACTTAAGTCAAGAGCAAGGGAGAACCTCCTCTCACTCGGTTCATGGAGGTAGCTCACCGTTGGAGCCAGTTGGGTGTTGTAGAGTTCACTAACTATTGTTGCATAGAGCCTTGAGTTCAAGAAGCTTATCAGGGCGTTCATTTCATTTTCTGGTGGTCTTCTCGTCCTTTTCACAATCTTAAATCCATCCGGCAGAACTTTGTCCCAAAGACTATAGTATTCCTGCCTTATCCTTGCCTCAACGTTCATAACCTCCGTTATCTTCCTCGCGCTTTCAAGCTCTTTTAGAAGCTCCCCAAAGGAAGCGTTTATTTTCCAGCGTTTTAGGTTGAGCTCCATGTTTTTTGCCGAACCAGTAACAAAAAGTTTTGCAAGATTAAGCCTTTTTTCTTTATTCAGGTAGTGCTCGGCCTGCTTGATGAGCAAATCCCCCGAGTGAAGGCTTTCTCTTGGGTAAAAGGAACCATCATAATGACCGTAGTGATTGAAAAAGTGGACTGCAATGCCCTTCTGGGCCAGAAAATGGAGGGCCTGTGAGCTTATGTTCACGTGGCCATAAATATAGATGTCGTAAATCCCTTCAACGGCAAGAGGCTTTTTGCCTTGGGCGTTTTCAAAATAGAGGGTGTTCTCCCTTCTAGTAAGAGCACCGTCTGAAAGCAGGGTTATGGACTTTTTCCTCATTCCAATCACACCCAACAGAGCTCATAATAAGCACATCTTTTACATTTCTTCGATTTGAGCGGTTTCGGCGGGGCGGGAAGAGAGATTATCCTTTCGATCTCCCTTATTGCGTCTTCAACCTCTTCTTCTCTCCCATCCAAGGTTAGTTCTTTGGTCTCTCTGAGTTTGGGATAGTTGATGACAGCTTTTGCCTTTATGCCAAGCTTTTTTAGGTAGTAAAGGTAGTAGAGAGCCTGCATCTCATGGGCTTTCTCCATTGATCTGCCCTTTTTAATTTCGTGAACCTCGATAATGTCTCCTTTTTTGATGAAGTCTATTTTTATGCTTCCTATCTGGACTTCTTTCTCTTCTCCGAAATAGCTCTTCTCATGTAGGAATTTGCCCAAGTCGACCCACTCACTTTCTTGCTCCATGGTGATGCCCTTCGAGAAGTACCAGAGCTTCGTAGGGCAGATAAAGAGGTAGTTGATTTCGGTGCCGGTGATGAGGAGTTCATTGAAGAGATACTTATCATTTATACTCACGCTTGAACCCCTCCTAGAAATATATAAGGGAGAAAAACTAAGCTAAGACACAAAAAGAACTTTCCAATTACTGCCTTCTACTGGTGGTTTAGACAATTTTAGTGGGTAATATTTTGTCTTATACGGCTTACCCGAGCTTTTTGGTGAATATGGGTTTATCTGCTCAAAGGTTACCTTTGACGAAAAGTCTTTCACAGGATATATGTAAGAGCCAGGAGGAATTTCTGATATATCCTCTACGGGAAACAATACTCCTTTTTCAGGCTTGTCAGTCCATTCAACGCGTTTCACATATGCTAATGAATCGCTCGTGCCGAAATATCTTATGTTCCTTGCATAGTGTGCTATCTCCTCGGAAACACCATCTGGAAGCCCTAAATAGATTTCAACGTCCTCTGAAAAGTGAACATACTCCCTGACGCCAAAGCTCTGCTGAAAGCCATACTGATCTTTCTTTTTCTTGAGCCTTTTCACAAAAACGCTGTTGATTGCTATTTCTCTTGGAGGCTTAATTCCGACTTTGGCATCCCTTATGTAATTGAATGTCATTTTTCCTTCACTAACTTTCCCGCTTATCCTTATGGCTGTTGAAACTATTGCCAGTTTTACAGTAGATGGGGCTATAAGAGGTAGCGTTAATGCATACTGAGATGAATACTCTGGAATCCTATAGGAGTAGAAAGATGGGAAATGAACGACCAGCTTAAGCCACCTCATTCACTCTCCCCCAAATTCCAGTTGGTATGGCTCTGCATTCATTAGTCCCCCGAGTTTCTCCATGAAATCCGCTACGCCTTTGAATTCTATGACGCCGACTCCTTCAATAGTATTTGCAATCTTCTTAATCTCACTAATGTAAGTATCTTTCAGGGGCGAGATTATGGGTACTGGCACTGGATTAGTAGAATAAACTATCACCCCTTCGAAATCAACAACATGAGGTAATCTTGTAGTTGTCATTGCTCCCTCAGGCCTTGTGAACATAAGCTGATATGCTTTAAGGGCAAGCTGATAGCGTTCCTTTCTGCGTTTCCCATCGTATTTATAGATATCCTGTCTCGCCTCGTTAAGACCAATGCGCCAAGGTTGAAAAACGGTAACTATTGCATACCTACCTGTTCTCGTAGGTCGGTGATATATCATCTGGGTTCCACCCTCTCTGCCTTCTTCACTCTCTTGTCTCTTGCCTTTCTCACCCAAAGCGTGCCTTGCGTGAAGGTGTATATCTCTGTAAACTTCTGGAATTCCCAAAGCCCAGCCGAACTCGACGGTGGACTTCCTTGAAACTGTTGGCTTCTCGACCATAAAACCATGGATATCACAAATGTCGCAGGTCTTGACAGCTTCTTCTATAACATGTGCAGGATCTTTGAACTTAGTCTTGTTCTTTGAGACGACGTAGTTGAACCTCTCTGGATGGAGCGTTTTACAGGCCTCACAGAGATAGCTTTTGTCATCGAGGAGCCACATCATCTCGGCATGTATATGTTTAAGCATCTCTCCGGAGATGCCGTCAGTAGTTACTGCCTTTCCAGTGTTTGGATCTATTATCTTGACGCTTCTTGGTTCGACGACGTTTCCAACGTTTCCTTCGTTGTTGAGGCTGTGGAGCTCCCAAAGAGCTCGGCCAAGTATAGCAACCTCAAAGACTTTTTCAGCAGGGCTTTCACTCATTCTTATCCCCTCCTTTCTTGGATGGGTATTCCCTTTCCACGAGAGCATAGCTTATAAGGGCAGAACGAACAAGCTTGACACCATATTTATCAACCAATTTATGGAGTTCAACGAGATTTTTCTCTTTAGGTATCCGCAGGAATTTATAACGATCCTTGTTCCTATTTACTATTGTCCTGTATCTTCTGAGAAATCTCTTTATTACTTCCACGAACTGCTCAGGTGTTTCTGAATACTCTAGCTCTACTAATGAAGAGTAGTCGTTACCAATGTTCAACGCATCTCTAAGGGCTATTCCAAAGTCTTTGACTGCCTCATTCTCAAACAACTTGGCTAGCTTTGGGTTTTCATCTTTGTCTTCAGATTCACGAATGGCCTCATTCTTGGGTATGTCAACAGGTTTCGACATTTTTCAGCACCTCCAGGAGGGAATTCTTCTCATAAAATCCGAATTTTATTGAGTCCGATTTCAGTTCATTCCTTAAGTGAAGTTTAATGTAAGAATAGTAGTTTTCCAAAGTTGGTTCGGCTATGAACTTAGATAGTGCTATAGCAATGTCTTCGTAACCTTTCTTTTTGCGAGTATTTCTCAGAATGTTCCTCCAGAAAAACAAAATCTCAGAGGGAATCTTACTTACTAAATTCATAGGGAATTTTCCGGTAGCGTACGGCTTGTCTTTAGCTTGGGGAGATCTTGCCATAACACCATATGCTAATGACGGAATGAGCGTTTGTTCTTCTAGGAAGGATGTTTTTCTCGCTATTTCTATTTCAACCGCTATGTACGCTAAAGTTGGGAGAAGTCCTGCCCGGTGGGATTTTGTCAATGCTTCTCTGAGCTCTGTAGTTATGGCACGTGTAACTATATATTCTATCTCAACCCTACCTGGAACAGGGTAGACGATGTACGTGTAGGTAGTACTACCCGACTTTTGGAATGAATAAACAGAAGCATTCAATGCACCTAAAATCGCTAGGTATAATTGATCCCTATGTTCTCCGGGTAATTCAAGACCCTTTTCTGTTAATGTCGATGGTACGATGGATCTTATTCCTTTTCCAGCTCCCAATTCCAGTGATTGGGGTATTTGTAATTTTTTACTCTGTTTTTCTGTTGTTTTTCTTTTTTCAGATTCAAAGATCCACGTGTCGAAAGTACTGAGCTTCGAGTGTTTCTCAAGGAGTTTTTCAACATTTTTTGGGCTTTTAAAAAAGCCTATCGTCTCTTCTTTCAACTTGTTTTTCACGTTTGATGTCTTAAGAATGTGTTTCCAATACTGTGAGTATGGGGTATCGTCTGAGAATAAATAGCTTTGTATTTGCTCTGTGTTTTCTACATCGACATCACCTTTCACTGTTACCTTATATGCAATTCCGCTATCCTCCACAATAACATCTGGCTCATCTGCTATGGCATACCCGACAATGCCTAGCCCATATGCTCTCGCAATGTCAAAAAATATAAGCCCAGTCTTAGGAACGTAGTATTCTTTCATAGCCACCACCCGTTGCTCCCCAATCAGATATACGCAATATTTTTGAGACTAAACCATAAAACCTATATTCTGGATTTCTTTTCTGGATATCTGGGATCTGAGAGTAGGCAACAGGTAATTTTCCACTGTTTGAGGTTGTCTGGGTTTTTGAAAGATCAATCAAATCACTAACATTATCCAAGGCTTTCTCAACTTGAAATCGCCACTCGTCTAATAATTTAAATTTAGAAAATTCCCTCGCTCCTGGAGAGTGATGGTGGGCTATAGCAAGATAAAACGCTTTTGCAATGTTCTTGTCTAGACTTGAGAACAATACCTTTTCGAGAGCTTTAGCAGAGACCGTGGCATGGGGAGGCAGTTTACCTTTCTTTTCAAACCCGTGTGCTATTGGGTCCTCTCTCGGTTTCCAGCCAGCTTTTCTCTGCCAGTATATGTTCAGTTTTCCAAGATCATGCAAAGCAACACTAAGTTCTATCCATTTCACAAGTTCTTTTTTTGGAATGTCAAAATACTTGGCAAACACTCTGATCGGATAATCATAGCGTGGAAGCATATACGTTCTCAGAAACTCTAGAGTCCTTCTTGAGTGCTCTACCCAACTTTCCTTTTCCGTTTTGCTCTCTCTGGATGTATGCGTCTCATTATTTTTCTCCTCTATATCAAATTTCCTGATATTTCCACTTCCATCGAAGAGTAACCCCAACTCTGAAGAATAACTGAGGCCCTCAATTACATAGAATTCGAAGGGTTGTATTTCCTCTTTGGTACAAACTGGAGTAAGAGAATATTTACTTGAGTACTCGTCGATTATAAAGTTCTCCTCCACAAGGTAAATCTTTCCCCCATTTTCAAGAATACGGTCAAATTTTCCTTTGAGGACTCTAAAGTCAAGTCTGATACGCTTAAGCTTCCAAGCCTTGTCAGGATTCAAATTGTTCACATCATCGAAGATTGAGACGTCAACTGAGTATGCTTCCCTAACGTTTTCTTCAACATACGATCTTCTACCTTCATATACTGCCCTTGCAAGGCCTCCAAGCCTCTCATAGAATTTATAGGGGTCCAAGTAGCTTTCAAAGGTCTTTGAAAGAACCTTGTCAACAAGCTTTACTTCAGTCTGCCAGTCTAGAAGTTCAACATCCTTTAAGGCTTCAATTGTTGCTTCAGTTAGCTCTTTAAAATACGGAGCATATGGAGATCTCTTTTCTTTGTCAACTCCGTACACTACAACTTCCCCCTCCCCACCCCATCTGGCAACCCTTCCTGCTCTCTGGATGAGAGAATCAATGGGTGATACTTCAGTTAGAAGCTTCGTCGAGGATATATCCATTCCAACTTCAATTACTTGGGTTGAGATTAAAATGGCTTCATTTTTACCTTTCTTCCCAAAAATATCTCTGATCTGTGCTTCCTTCCTGGATCTGTCCTCTTCAAGGAAGCGAGAGTGAATAAGAATTATGGGTCTGTCTACATTAGGTTTTAATTCCCGATAGAGCTGTTGAGCTTTTTCAACCTGATTAACAACAACAATAAGCTTATCGACATCTTCTGCTTGTTTTTCTATCTCCTTTGCTGTAAGAGGTGTATTGTCAAATAACGGTTCGGCATTGAGCCAAACTTTTCGTTTTGCCCTTGATTTGATCTCGGCCTCATCTTCCACGTCTATTATTTCAACTCTTCCTCCTTTTTTCTCTGCAAACGCTTTAAGTCGCTTCATAAAGTTCGTGGGTAGTGTTGCAGACATCATAACAAATGGGATACCTAACTTTGCACTCTCGACACTCATGGCAACTGAAGTTAAGAGGCCTTTTTCTGGATGAAGTGTGTGAACCTCATCAAAAACAAGCATAGCTGAACCAGCTGTCCCCAGAAAGATATTTCCCCATCTTTTTGGCATACTTAAAGGAACGCTTAGATATGCCCCCGCGGTCTGATCGATAGTAGCCACAATTATATCCTCCTCAAAAAGTTGACTTTCTGGCCGTTTGCCATGATGAACAGCCACCCGGAGTTTTTTGTATGAAGCATAACGTCTTGCTCTCTCACCTATGCTCTCCACCAAGGTTCTATTTGGAAGTGAGTAAATCATTTGTGATGGTAGAGTCTCGTTGATTTCAAATATGAATGGAAGAAGAACCATTTCACTTTTTCCTGAGCCAGTAGGAGCTCTAACGATTAAAGAATAGCCCTCTAAGATGTGTTCGATGGCTTCTTTTTGAAACATATAAGGAGTGAATCCAGTTACTTGTTTAAACTTTCTTTCCATTTCTCCCATCAACTTTCACCATCCCGAAGCCTAGGCTGTTCTTCTCCCCAAAGCCAGCTTGATAGCCAGCCCTTATTAGCTCATCATCACCATAAGCCTTGAACACGAGATGCCAAGCCCTCTGAAAGATGCCCGGCTTGACCTCGAAGCGCTTGGGCTTTGCCTTCAATACGCTAACCTCAAAATCCTCTGGAGGAGCCTTCCCGTAAAGCAGAACATACTTCTCCCTGAGATTTTCCCTCAAATTATTGTAGAACTCCCCCTCCATGGGAGAGAGATCATAATGCTTGAGCCTCCCGAGCTCGGGCTTTAAAGTGGTTACGGCTATCGGTGAGAGCGTTGAGTAAGTCCTCCCGCTGTAAGAGAAAGGCTCTGCTAAAGCCTTAACCTCCTCCACGTAAAACCTCTCATTCCACAGCGTCACTTCCGGTTCTTTAAGAAGGCCCCCAATGAATGCTTCAGCAATCTCTGCTACGGGCGTTGAGAAGTAAAAGAAAGCCTTGCTCTCACCAATGAAGTACCTCTCTCCTCGAAGTGTTTTTCGCTTCTCTGTCATGAAGAGCGAGTAAGTGAAAAGCTTAGGCACCTTTGGCCGGTGCAGGTTAAGGCTCAGCTCGGGGTTTACAGCTTGAATCCTCCGGTATATGAGGCCTTGAAGATAATGTTGATGGTTATAAGGCACTTTAAAGTCTGAATTTTCTCCACTCATTCTTATTAGGAACCTCATTAATACCCCCGCTAAGGGCTTTTGGTATCGCTAATTTTATGACTTCAAAGTATTTAAGCTTTGCTTAACAAATAGTAATACTATTATTACCACGATTTGAAGAATTCCCACACCTTATTAAAACAGCATGAAACAAATTTAAAAAAGGAACTAAGAAATCACGCACTTGCTCCAGCCGCATTTTGGACAGGTGGCACATCCGCTCTCCATCCTAAGCTCCACGAGTTCTCCATCTTTTTCATAGCAGACCGGACAGTAGGCTACTCCAAGAAGGTCTTTTACGTTTCTCTCCTTAGCTGTTTCCTCCACCTGTCTTTGGGCTCTCGAGATACTCAAAGAAAACGTCGGTGCCTCTTTCCCGTTGGTGCCGTCTATTATCGCCTCAACATTGATGAACTTCTTGAGCCACGATTCGTTCTCAACGATCTCCCTAAGTATTTTCTTTGCATATTCGCTCGGCTTTGCCGGTACACGCTTCTTCTTCTCACCCTCCACAGAGTACACCTGAACGCTCAGGCTTCCATCCCTGTAAACTGTAACTCCCTTACATCCGAGGGCATGGGCTAAGAGGTAAGCGGCCTTGACGTCTTCAACGGTTGCATCGTTGGGCATGTTTATCGTTTTACTTGCTGAGTCGGTGAGCCAGAGCTGGATGCTTGCTTGGGCTAAGAGATGATCAAGCCAGTGGATATCCATTGCGGTCACAAAAACTCTCTGCATGTCTTCTGGTATCTCCTCCAAGCCTTGCACGCTACCATAGTTGTCGCTTATCTTTTGAAGGATCTCATCGTTGTAGAGTCCTCTCTTCTTAAGCTCAGCCTCAAACACTGGATCAACGTAATAGAACTCGCCAACCGTGACGCTCTTCTTGTAAACAAGGGCAAATATTGGCTCAATTCCGCTTGAGGTATCTGCTATCATTGAAACGCTTCCCGTCGGTGGGCATGTGGTCACCATAGCATTCCTTACGCCGTACTTCTTGATTTCTTCAACGAGCTCATCCCATGGGAGGTTCCATATCTCCCTGTGGTAGTAGCCCTCTATTGGCAGCTCCCCCTCTGGGTATTTGGTCTTTTCATAAAGTGGGAAGGTTCCCCTCTTCTTTGCCGCCTCTATGCTGTACTTGTATGCGTAGAAGGTCAGGTATTCCGTTGCCTTCCTCATAAAGTCGTAGCCTTCTTTACTGTTGTAAGGAATGCCAAGTTTGAAGAGCGCATCTGCTAACCCCATCATTCCCACACCAATTCTTCTGGTGAGCTTTGTGTTGTAGTCTATCTCCGGTAGGGGGAACTTGTTTACATCGATAGCGTTGTCGAGGTATTTGGCGACTTTCATTATAACCTGAGCATATTCGTCCCAGTCGAAGTAGGGCTTTCCTTCGTCGTCATATTTTACGAACTTTGCAAGGTTTATAGAGGCTAGATTACACGATTCGTAGTCGTAGAGGGGCTCTTCTCCACAGTTGTGGCTCATAAATCCGTTGGAGACATAGCTATGAATCTCTGGTACTGTTAAGTCATAGACAATTTCTTCTCCAATAAGTTCCACACTATCAACTCTTGCGTAGGGTTCGTCAATTTTTGTTTTATTGAGTCTAATTTTTTCTTGTTTTTCTCCTTCGAAGCCGATCTTTTCTGCAAACAGCTTTCTGCTGTAGTTTGCTATAACGAGTTCATAATATCCTTGCGCTTCGTAGATTTTCCTTTCACCGTCTTTGGTTGTGTATTCAAATGTACCCTTGTATGGCCTTTCGTAGATTTTTGATAGTATACCAAATAGAAGCAGTAAATCTTGGACGTCTCTTAAAAGCTCTCTATCCCTTGAAGTTAGTCTTATTGCACTATCATTGTCCACGTAGCCGTCAGCTGTGAAGAGACCCCTTAAAAATGCTCTGATCTCATTTGGCTTTAAGCGGTAAACGATTTCTGGAACTCTTTTTTCGTTCGTTTTGACTATTTTCTCAAAGAATCTGTAGGCTTCGCCCCTCACTCCAAGCTTGATTTCACTTCCGTATCTGTGAGGTTCGGCTTTGGAGTTAAAGTGCTTCTTGAGTATTTCAGAGATTTTCTGCGCTATCTCCTCTTCTTTTTCAGCGTTGAAGTAGAACCAAACCCTCTTATCATTTGTGTTAATATATCCATCCCCAATAAGCCATCCTAAAGTAAAGGCTACATCCTCGCCTATGCTCTCGCTTCCAAAGTCATCCTCGACCTCAAACCTTGGCAAGGCTATTAAATCACCTTCTTTAAGCTCTTCAACTGCTTTCCAGCCATCCTTTGTCATTATCTTATGGTCAAGGGTAGCGGTTATCTCGTAACCCTCTTTTGTCTTTACTCTAGCCACTTTCTTTCTTCCAACTTTCCAGACATAGGCTTTGGTTTCAATGGGGTCTGCTACAGCGAGCTGCTTTCCGTGTGCAGTCTCATAAATGACTTCTTTCTCTTCTTCATTTGGAAGTAGGATCGTTATTGGATAAGCGAACTCTTCTCCTTCCTCAGCTATTCCTTCAACTGCAACAACTTTTTCTTCGTTCCTTTCTTTTGCAATCCTAAAGAGCTCTTCAATCTTGAGGTAGCCCTCGGGTGTTAAAACCCTTGTATCCCCAACAACACATGGGTTGGTTGCACGGATTTTTTCACCCTTTGCAGGCTCCAGAACGTTTCTTCTGTTTATTATGTCAAAGAACACTACGCCCGGATCTGCCTTTGCCCAAGCCATGTAAGCTAGCTCTTCAAAAAGACTCTTAGGATCGATTTCCTTTACCTTTTTCCCTGTTCTTGGATTGATGAGAGGATACCTCTTCCCTTCTTTGAGGGCTTCCCAGAAGTCAGCCCACAGCCCAACGCTTATGTTGAAGTTGCTTAAAACGTTTGTTCCAACATTCTGCTCTTTTGCATGGATGAACTTCTCAATATCTGGGTGCCACACTTCAAGGATTCCCATGTTTGCTCCTCTTCTCACTCCACCCTGCTTTATTACATCGCTAACGGCATCGATGAGGTGCATGAACGATACGGGTCCGCTGTTAGAGGTGTAAATTCCGTTCCCAGTAAGGAGATGAACGTCCTCAACCTGAAGATCATAAACATGGGCCTTTCCGAGAGGTTCTATCTTTGAAATTTTTGTGGGGTATAGCTTTGAGAGCATTTCGAAATACTCTACTTCTTCCGGTTCAAGCCTAAGCTCATCTTTTAGCTCCAGTATCTTCTTTATGAATGCCCTGTGGGTGACTTTTGAGTTGTAGGCAAGAAGTTTGTAATCTCGCTGTATTTTTGCCCGGGTTTCTGGGTTCTTTATACGGTATATTGCATTGAATGGGAATGAGAATTTCTTGTTCTTTCCGTTTTCCTTTAGGTTATCTATAGCTTCATCTGCTATTTTCGAGAGCTTAACTGACTCTTTCAAGATACTAAACGCTTTAAGTTTCATATCTCTTGTTTGGATTCTAAGGGTATAAACAGTCCGGTGACCGGGAGTGGAAGGGAAATACTCTTGTATGCTTGTTACTATTCCAAGAGCTATTAACAGAAGTTGTGCATCTTTTATAAAATCTTTCGAAATAGACTTGAAAGCTATTCTATAGTGTTGATCCACTGAACCGTCCCCGTCAAAAAATCCAGCTAAGAAAGCGGCCATGACGGAAGGGTTGCTCCTGAAAATGGCTTCGGGCACACGTATGTTCTCAGATTTATCTTTTGAAAGGCCGTTTATTTCAAGGAATCTCACAATCTTAGTTGGGGGTATCATCAGTGTTAACTTGTTGCTCTCTTCCCTGAGGAACTCCTTAGGTTCTATGCCAAAGAGTTCCTTGAAATACTTTTTAACTTTCTCCTTTATCTCGGTTTCTGTTTTATTCAGATAGATTTCTATTTTAGAATTCTTTCTTCTTCCATTTTCGAAATAGTGTCTAATGTGACCATCAGCATATATTATTCCGAGGAGGTAAGCGAGCCTCTCATCAAGTAGTTCTGGTAAATTAACGTCGTAGCCTTTGCTCTTAAGTTCAACATCTGTTTTTAGTCTGATGTATTCACCACTCTCCCATTCGGAGGCAAGTATGTAAATGTAATCACCAATGTTTAACTCCCTGAGGGGCTTAAGGATTGGCGTTCCGTCCTCATCAAAGACAAGGAATTTGTGATCTTCAGTAACCTTAACTTCATAACCGTCTTCAGTAACGACCCTGAAAACTTCCATTTCTCCATTATCGTATGCCTCAATAATACTCTTCAAGCCCGCGTGGGTGACTATCTTTGGTTTTTCCCCGTGTACTATTTCTTTGATTGGTATGAAACCCTTTTCCGTAAGTATTCTAGTGTCTCCAGTAAAACACGCTGCCCCTGTTGTTGTTCCTACTATATCTCCCTCTGGACGGAGTTTTGAGAAATTCAAACCTGTGCCGCCACCCATTTTTTGTATTATGGCAACGTCATGAGCTGCTTTCATTATGCTCTCCATGTCATCCTCTATCGGCACAACAAAGCAAGCCGAAAGCATTCCCAACGGTCTTCCAGAGTTTATGAGTGCTGGAGTGTTGGGCATGAAAACCTGGTTGACCATCAAGTTGAAGAACTCCTCGATTACCTCTTCGTATTTGTCAAACTCCCCTCTTTCAAGCATGTTCAAAAACTCGTCAATGCTTACCTTCATTTTTCCCTTTTCTGCCAGCTCCTTATAGAGGTTTATCATCCTCTCAAAATGGTACTTGTTGAGCTTGAAGCGGCCTATGCTGTAAACGTTATCAAAGTTCTCAAAGTTCTGCAGATAATACTCGACTCTCTTCAAATCCTGTGTGTAGCCTCCCTCTTTGGAGAACACCCTCTCGTCATAGAGAAGATCGGGAATTGCGGCTAAAGTGGCAACTCTCTCAAATAGCTGTTTTGGGCTTTCAATTATCTTTCCTTCCTCATTCTTTATGAGATACCTACTCGCCAGAACTCTCAGAGCGTTTATTGAAAAGCGCTTGTCTATTTCGTCGAGCTTCTCTTTGTTCAGTATTTTTCTTTTCTCTTCTCTAATTTCTGCTTTTTTCTTTCTGTAGATTATGTAGGCTTTAGCAACCTCAAAAAGACCGTTTCTCATCAGCTCAAGTTCTACTATATCCTGAATGTTCTCTATATGGGGGATCTGCCCCTCATAAAGCTCATTTATTCTATCAACAACATCCTTTACAATCTTATCGAGAAGATTCTCATCCCTTACTCCAACTTCCCACATTGCCCTTTGTATAGCCCATCTTATACGGCTCTCATCGAAAGGAACTATTCGACCATCTCTTTTCATCACTTTTTCAACTGGCATATAAACCCCCCTGTCGTATTATTTTACTATCCCGTGATACCTTAGTAAAAGTATCAGTAGAGAATAATGAGCATGTAAGGTAAATATACCTTGCCCCGGTGTGGATTGCCAAGATGACAAATATTGAAGAGAGACTCTGTCGGAATAATAAAGGGTAGAAAAATACTTAAGTCGGATATTTTATCCAACTATTCTTCCAAACCCTCATAGATAATCTTCAGCCTGTAAGCATGTTTGAGCTCTTCTTGAGCCATCATTCTGAATATCTCGCTTAGAGAACCGCTGAATATCTGGCTTAGCTTTTTATAGAGCTCATAACTGTGTTTTTCCCTTATGAGTGCTTCTAAAACAAGATCCGTTAGGGTTTGCGGTTCGGCCCTCTCATCTTGGAAGTAAGGCTCCAGGCTTAAAGAATCAATGTAATCTATAATTGCTGTGTTTTCAAGTGTTCCCTCGCCAATGAATTTTTCGATTGTATTTCTGTGCCTCAGCTCTTCACTTGCAAGCCACTGGAAATGTTCGATTAAGGAGGGGTATTCATAGGTAGCAAAAGTCTCTCCAAGCTTGTAGAGGTTGTAAAGCTCGTTCTCTTGGTGAACTATCTTCTGCAGGAGTTCTTCAAGTTTCATTCCTCTCACTCCGTTATCCCTTTGATATCTACATGGACAAACGCTACCTCAACTTCCTCAATCTTTTCGATTCTCCTTTTAACTTCTTCGCTTATGTCGTGGGCCTCTTTAAGGGTGAGATGTGGAGGAACCTCTATGTGCAGTTCAACATGCAACTTTGGACCAACGTAGTGTGCCCTCAGGTCATGCACCCCAACAACACCCTCAACGCTGAGTGCAGTTTCTTTAATCTTTTCACACAGCTCAAAGGGTGGAGAAGTTCCTGTTAGGTAGTTCACATTCTTGAAGACTATCTCAACCGCCACTTTCCCCACAAGCAAAGCCACGACAAGTCCTGCCAAAGCGTCCCCATAGGTAAAGCCCAGCCTTTGAAGGAGCAGACCGATAAGCACGGCTACGCTGCTTAATGCGTCGCTCCTGTGGTGATAGGCATCCGCAATAAGTATTTGGTTGTTGAGCTTCTTTCCCACTCTAAGGGCGTACTGGGTCATTGCTTCCTTTGAGACAATAGAAATCACAACAACGGCAAGCATGACTGAGTTCACTTCAATAACATGCCCGCTGAAGATTCTTTTCAGGGCATCTCTGGCTATCTCATAAGCAACCAGAAAGAGCAATATGCCTATAAAAAAGGCAAACAGGGATTCAAATCTGGAATGGCCAAAAGGATGAGTTTTATCGGCAGGTTTAGAGGAGATTTTGACTCCGAGATAGCCCACAACACTCGTCACAACATCCGAGAGAGAGTGTATGCCGTCAGAAATCAAAGCCAGACTAGAGTAAAGGAACCCCACAAAAACCTTCAGAATAGCTAGAAGGAGGTTTCCAAAAATGCTCACCATTAAGGGCCTGTAAACTTCTTCCATTGGGAAATCCCCCCAGTCCGTCACTCCTTCATCACGATTCAGGTAAGGCTGAACTCTTCATTGGGTGTTATACACTTCACCTGAGGCTTTTAAACCTTTTTTCAAAAGACTTTTATTGACGAGAGACAAACAAGGATTGGTGGAGCTCATGGCAAATAAGCCGAGATACACGATACGAATTTATATGGGGAGCAAGGATAAGTACATAGCCCTAAGCCTGTGGGATGCATACATAGACCAGCATGGAACCTTCAGACCGGCAAACATAAGCATGATAATCCATAATGAGGACGTTGAGGCAAAGGCCTCGATGAGGACTGAGACAGCTGCTAGGCTTGCAGCGGTGCTTTTAAATATGGTGGCTGAGGCGGAGAAGCTGACCATGAAAGAAAAGAAAAAGATCAGCCTTGAGGAGAAGCTTGAGGAGCAGTTCCTTCTCGAAGAAGAAGAGGAGGACATTATCGAAGACGTAGAGAGGATAAACGCAAGCGTTGATGAGGAGTGATTCTCTTGAAAAAGCTCAAGGTTTACATACCGGGTATTTCTTTCCCATCTATTTCCCTTACTGGAAACTACTGCACCCTAAACTGTGCCCACTGTGGGAAGCACTACCTTGAGGGAATGAAGAAAGTAACGAAGCATAACCTCGTCGAATACTGCAAATCGCTTGAGAAAGAGGGTTATAAGGGATGTCTTTTAAGCGGTGGAATGGACTCAAGGCTGAAAGTACCACTTGACCTTTATTCTTCAGAGATAGAGCGGATAAAGAAAGAAACGAAGCTAAAACTCAATGTTCATGTAGGTTTTATAGACGAGAAGGACTTGGAATGGATAAGGCATGTGGATGCAGTTTCTCTCGATTTTGTTGGGGATGACGATGTTATTAGGAGAGTTTATAAAATAGAAAAAGGCGTTAGAGACTACCTCGAGATAATAGATCTTCTCACATCAAACGGGATCAAAGTTGCGCCACATATAACCATAGGTCTGGACTTTGGAAAGGTTTGGTGGGAGTACAAAGCAATTGACATGCTCGTGGAGTATCCAATTGAGGTTTTGGTTCTTGACGTGCTTATCCCCACAAGAGGAACGGAGATGGAGAACGTAAAAGCTCCTTCTGTAGAGGAGAGCCTAAAGGTTGTTAAATATGCCAGAGAAAGGTTCAATGGAGAGCTGAGCATCGGATGTATGAGACCTCTGGGAAAATGGAGGCTGGAGTTTGACAAAGGGGCTATAGAGGAAGGAGTTGACAGAATAACAAACCCGCCAAGAAAGGTCATTGAGTGGGCAAAAACGATAAGGGAAGTAGAGATTATTTACGAATGCTGCGTTATGTGAAATTAGCATAGAGGAAATAAGCATACAAAGCTAAGAGGACCACGCTTGTTTTCCGCCCAACTCTGTTGTTTAGCTTTAGAGAAATCGCAAGCACCGCCATTACAAGCAACGTTAGAGGAGTTGTAAAGGAATATATGCTGTAATCCACTTTTATTGGCCTTATTAAAGCCGCAATACCGATAACCATGAGGATATCCAGTATATTGGCCCCTACAACGTTGCCAACGCTTATGTTGGGAATTTTTTTCAGTGTGGCGGTTAATGAGTTTGCCATCTCCGGAAGAGAGGTACCAATTGAGACCAAGGTAAGGGCTATAACCACTTCTGGAATTCCAAGGGCTGTAGCGATTTTTACAGCGCTTTCAACAACAAGTCTAGCCCCGAAAACAACCACAAGTCCGCTTGCGAACAAAATTACAACATCTTTCTTGGGATTTCCTCTACCCTCTTTAACTTCTTCCAGCGTTACATGCTTCTTATAGAGGTAATAGAGGAATCCCAGATATATCAGGATCAGCGTTAACCCTTCAATCCTAGAAATTACAAGATCCTTCATTAAAATCCACGCGTAAAATGTCACACCAATCATAAAAAGGGCGTTCTTCCAGGCTATTTCATCAACATCAAGCGGCATGATGAGAGCAGACAGTCCCAAAATAAGGGCTATGTTTGCTAGGGCACTCCCTATGGCGTTTCCAAGGGCTATATCGCTGAGCCCTTGATACGCAGCTATCGCAGAAGTCGTGACCTCTGGCAGAGTTGTGGCGATGCTAGCCAATACTAAAGCGATTATGAACTCGCTAACTCCAAACCCCTTCGCAACCCTTGTAGCTGCTTCGACAAATATGTCGCTTCCCTTGATCAGCATTAGCAGTCCCAAGGCAAAGATTCCAAAGGTTATAATGTACTCTGCTGCCATTATGCCTCCCGGAAGGTATTTCAAGGACTAATTTTTAAAGCCTTTGGGTGAAAACCCTAAAATACAACATAACCCCAAACTAAGGTGAGGTGAGAGGTATGGATATTGCCAAGTACATAGACCACACAAACTTAAAGCCCTACGCCACCAAGGAGGACATAATAAAGCTCTGTGAAGAGGCAAAGAAATACGGCTTTTACGCAGTTTGTGTCAATCCCTACAGGGTAAAGCTCGCAAAGGAACAGCTTAAGGGTACGGAGATTAAGGTTGCGAGTGTAATTGGATTTCCGCTTGGGGCAACGCCGACGGAAGTGAAGGTTTTTGAGGCAAAGAAAGCCCTCGAAGATGGAGCGGATGAGCTTGATATGGTCATTAACATCGGTGCATTGAAGGATAATGATTACGAGTACGTTAAAAATGACATAGCAGAGGTTGTAAAGGTTGCTCATGAGAAGGGGGCGATAGTGAAGGTCATAATTGAAACTTGCTACCTTACCGATGAAGAAAAAGAGATAGCATGTAAGCTCGCCATGGAGGCTGGGGCTGATTTTGTCAAAACATCAACGGGATTTGGAACTGGAGGAGCAACCGTTGAAGATGTCAAGTTAATGCGCAGGGTTGTTGGGGATAAGCTTGGAGTAAAAGCTGCTGGAGGTATAAGAACTTACGAGCAGGCTTTGGCAATGATAGAGGCTGGAGCTAACAGAATAGGCACATCAAGCGGTGTGAAAATCGTAGAAGGGGCTAAAAATGGGTGAAACCTTGGAGCTCTTAAGGACTGTTATAAAAGAGATTCGAGAAGATGGGTTTGAACCAAAGGTGGCGCTTGTAGGCCCAAAGTTTGCTGAAAAAGCCGCAAAAGAATTGAAAACTCTTGGATTAAATGTTTATGTAATAAAAGAGCTTAATTGCGACGCAATAATTGCCGACCCAAGATTCCTCGGACATCTCCGAAAAGCCTCACGCAGAATATCGCTCGAACCCTTAAGGGAAGAAAAGGAGATGTGGGAGGAGATAAGGGAAATTGGAGAACTCTAAATCTGAAGTGATACAAGCATGTCCTTGACCCTTCTCTTTATTACGTGCCCTACTCCACCACCCACGATAATTCCGGTGACTGCTTGGAGAGTATTCCCTGGAACCTCTGCTATGGCTCCTCCCCATCCGTAAAAGTAGACCTCAACGAAGAAGTATCCTAGAACCATTAGGGCTCCACCAAGGATTGTAGCTAGGAGGATTGTCGTAAAATCGTCTTTCTTTGAAGTTAGATATCCAACGACGAATCCCTCTACTCCTTTTATAACTAAAGTGAACGGTGCCCAATGTGCATAGCCAGTAATTAAATCTGCCATTGCGGAACCAAATCCCCCGGCGAATGCTCCTATTGTGGGGCCAAAGAGGACTGCCACAAGCATTACCATACTATCTCCAACGTTGATGTATCCCCTCGTTAAGGGCGTTGGAACTTGGATTAGCATCGTTGCTACCGCCACTAGTGCCGCCATTATCCCAGATAAAGCCACTCCAACCGCAACTTCAAAGACTTTCTTTTTGAGCACGAAGAGGTAAACAAAGTAAAGAACGGCAACGGCTATTAACACCCACTTACCGTATGGTGCAAGTGCTTCCATGGCCATTATCATCCCTCCACTTTATTTATTTTTCAAGTTTTAACTTGAAATTTAAACTTAAAAAGCTTACTCCTAACAAGCGCAGAAGGGACAAAAAGAGAATAGAAAATAGGATCAGCCAACAACAGTTTTGATGGCATCTTCGAGAATGTCCAAACCAATCTTGGCCTCTTCTTCGTCTATTGTTAGCGGTGGGATTAGTCTTAAAGCGCTCTTTCCACAGCCAAGGGTTGCAAGGCCTCTCTTAAGTGCCTCAACGACAACTTGGTTTCTTTCCTTGCTTGCGTACTCTTTTGTCTTTCTGTCCTTTACGAATTCAATAGCCCAAGCAAGGCCAAGTCCTCTGACGTCACCGATGATTTCGTATTTATCATACATTTCCTGAAGTCTCTCCTTGAAGAGTGGCTCAAGCTTTTTAGCGTTTTCAATCAGGCCGTTCTCAAGCTCATCAATTACCGTCAATGCTGCTACACAAGCCAAGGCATTTCCACCATAAGTGTTGCTGTGTACCCCGGGGACACCAAAGTCCAAATCCTTCCTAAAGATCGTTGCTCCAATTGGCACTCCACCACCGAGGGCCTTTGCGAGGCTTATGATATCTGGAGCAATTCCAAAGTGCTCAATTGCAAACATCTTGCCCGTTCTTCCCATTCCCATCTGGACTTCATCATCTATGATGAGTATGCCGTGCTTGTCTGCAACTTTCTTGAGCTCCTTGAAGAAGTTCTTTGGTGGCACTACGTAGCCTCCCTCACCCTGAATTGGCTCCGCTATGAACGCTGCCACTTCTTCCGGTGGGACATAGTGGTCAAAGAGATAATCTTCGATGTATTCGATTACCCTGTTTACGAGCTCATCTGGTTCCTCATAACCGTCAATGTGCCATGGGTTTCTGTAGGGGTTGGGGTATGGGACGTGTTCAACGCCGGGCATTGTTGGGAACATTCTCGACCTGTGGACGGGCTTGCTTGCGGTTAAGCTCATTGTTCCATGAGTTCTGCCGTGGAATGCCCCAATGAAGGCTATGAAGAGCTTTCTCTGGGTTGACCACTTTGCTATCTTCAAGGCTGCCTCATTAGCTTCTGTACCGCTGTTTGAAAGGAAGGTCTTCTTCTCAAAGTCACCAGGGGCAATGCTGTCAAGCTTTTCGGCAAGAGCTACTTGATAGGGGTTGTAATAATCGGTTCCAGCGGCATGGATGACCTTGTCCAGCTGCTCTTTCAAAGCTTCAACAACTCTCGGATTTCTAAGACCAGCGTTGAGAACACCTATACCAGAGGAGAAATCGAGAATTCTATTCCCATCGACGTCAATCCAGTAGTTGCCCTCCGTTCTCTCTATAACCAAGAAGTATTCGTTTGGGTCGTTTGTTGTGGTTGCCATATACTTGTGGTGTTTCTCTATTATTTCCCTAGCCTTCGGTCCGGGGATTTCCTTAACCTGAGGTCCCTTCACCATGTTCGCTCACCGATGTATAGGATATTTTGCACCTATATAATTTTATGCTCACTAAAATCCTTCTTTACTCGAAAAAGTTTCGAAAATAATTGGAATTAAGCATTAGTTATACAATAAAGCCAGCAAAAAAAGTTTGCAAAAAAGGTTTAGTGGAGAATCACTCTTCATTCACTTGAGTTTTCCACTCTTCCAAAAGCTCCTTTGCTGAGTTAGCCGCTATTGCTCCCTGTCCAACGGCCACTGCAATCTGTTTGAAGACGTTTGTTATGTCCCCAGCGGCAAAGAGTCCCTTTACTTTTGTTCTCATGTGCATATCCACCGGAATGTATCCCTGTTCATCGGTAATGCCGAGGTGTTTAACGAAATCTGTCTTAGGCTCGTAGCCTATGAAAACAAACACACCATCGACCTTCTTCTCAAATACTTCGCCGGTTTTTACATTTTTCAGCACTACGCTTTCGACCTTCTGATTGCCCTTTATCTCAACCACAACCGTGTTTAAAATTGCTGGAATTCCGGCTTTTTTGAACCTGTCTTGAAGTATTTTGTCCGCCCTGAACTGGTCTCTTCTGTGAACAAGGGTAACGTTGACCCCTATTTCCTTCAGATACAAAGCCTCTTGTAGAGCTGTATTGCCGCCTCCTACAACTATCACATCTTTCCCCTTGAATAGAGGACCGTCACAGGTTGCACAGTAGCTAACTCCCCTTCCGTAAAACTTGTCTTCACCAGGAACTCTAAGCTTCCTAGGCTCTGCCCCAACGGCTATTATAACGGTTCTAGCCTTGTAAATCTTCCCATTTTTTGTCTTTACATGGAACTTGCATGGGCCTTCATAATAGGCACACTCAGCGGGGTCTATTCTCTCAACTTCATCAAAAATTATCGGCACTCCAAGCTTTTTTACTTGCTCATGCATTCTGTTGGCAAGCTCTGCACCGCTTATCCCATCGGGAAATCCGGGGTAGTTCTCAATGAGGTCTGTAAGGGCAACATTTCCACCTATGTCCTTTGAGATTATAAGAGTCTCCAACCCATAGCGTGCCGCATATATTGCCGCAGTAAATCCTGCTGGGCCAGCTCCTATTATCAGAACATCCCATGTTTTTGTTTCATCAACTGTCTGTGAAAGTCCCCCTAAGCTGAACATCTTTCCCTCACCTCCGGTTTGCAACTTTTGGTTGAATATTTAAAAACATTGTGGAACAGATTTGAGAACTAAATTATCTTTACCTCACGATCGACTATCAGATGAAGAGTGTATCCCAAAAATGCGGCAAACCCAATAAACAATGCTTCCCCAAGTTTAAACCCAAGACCGTACTCAAAGGTAGCAAAAACCAAAACCCCATAGAGGAGTGCAAAGGTTAAGGAATGGACAATTCCCCTGTGCTTGGGCATTAAGGCTGAAAAAGCGTACCAAGAGCCAAAAGCAAACAACCCAGCTACAAACCATCCAAACACCGGATCTACTACGTTGTTTCCAATTGATAAAAGATTCCCTCCTTTAACAAAAACTGCACTGCCAACCATTACAGCCACTACAGGCTTAACTCCCCTATGTATAAGCGCCTCTGGATGATCAAGGTCAGGCAGGTCAGAGCCTAGAACATAAACCCCATATCCCAGTATCATGGAAAGTGCAGTAAGCTCAAAAGGGATGTTTGCATAATACTTCAAAAAAGATGCAAGGAGGACAGCAAGAGGATAGGTTAAGATGCCGCTAAGCACGTGCCCTTCGTAGTTCACTCCTCGCCCTCCTTCTGCTCTTCTAGGAACTTTCTAACGTATTCTGGCACTTTATAGTTGCCCTTTGGGTCTCCCACTAAGAATCCAAGCCGTATGAGCTCTTCAAGATGCTCATAAACCTGGACCCCTGGTTTTTTGACCTCCTTTGCAACCTGAATATAACTCACTGGCCCTCCATTGAACTTGTACACTATAACCTCCACGAGGTCTCTGTACTCTTTGGGAATCCTTGTTAGGTATTCCTCCAGGCTCTTGGGCTCTTCCAGAATTGTGGTGACGACATAGTCATCTATCGGATCAAACTTATGCTTGCTGGCCTCGCTTAAAACATAGTGCAGGAGTCTTAAAATTTGCCTTGGATTGCCCTTTGCAAGCTCGTGGATTAACCTTATAGCATCCTCTGTAAAGGGATATATCGGATCGTCTGTATCTCTTATTCTAACCTTGTTGAGTCTCTTTTTGACAAGCTCAAAGGTTTCTTCAAGGCTCATGGGTCTAAGCTTGAACTCGTAGTGGAGCCTCATAAAGAACGCCGGGAAGATTTTGGAGTACTCCTCGTACGCTTCCGGCACGCATGCAAATCCAAAGATGCATCCCGGAGGCATGTTGCTTATAAAATGCCTGAGCATCTCAAAAAATAGAATCTTATCCTCCTCGCTTGCCGTTTGCATGTTTTCCAGCTCGTCAAGAAGGAGGGCGGAATATGGATACTTGCTGAGCTCCTTTGTAAGCATCTCTGCAATATCCCTAGACTTATACTCCTTGGTTGAAGAGAGCATTTTTTCAAGCCTGTCTATAAAGCCGAGCTTCTTTGAGAGGTTCTCAAAAAAGATGTTGGTTCTTGTTTTTGGAGGCTTCAGACCGTTAAACATATCTCTCGTGAGCTTCAAAATGTCATTTGTGTCAACTTTAATGTAGATTGGTTTTCCACCTTGTTCTGATATCGCTTTATAGATGCTTTTAAGCCTCTGTGTTTTCCCCATTCCAAGGGGGCCGATCAGGGAGAAGGCTATTGAGCTCTTATTCCCAACTACCTCTGAAATTATCATCGAGAGACGCATGTCTACCTCTTGATAAACGTGTATGCTCTCCACGTCCTCTATGCCCTCGCTTGCTAACTGTTCGAAAGGATTTTTTGCCAAACCGTAGACTTCATAAGAGGGAGGGGAATAAACTTTAAGTGTACTCTGCCTTTCCATTTTACCCACCAAGTCTAAGTTTTAGGCGGAGGAATATATAAGTTTGTCCATAGAGGTGAAGAAAATGGCAACGTTGCTTGTAACCGTGCCGGGTGGAAGAGAAGGAGATGCTGCCCTTGAACTAGAATGGGCACTTGGGGATGCAAGGGTAAGGAGAACAAAGTGGAGAGGAGTGCTAATAGTTCGAACTTCCTTAAGCAAAGATGAGGCCCTTGAGAGAATCAGAGAATTTGAGACGACGGCTATATTCAAGGTACTTCCCATAGAAAAGTTCGTGGAGAGCAAAAAAGAGAGGATTCTTGAGGAAGCCTTTCAGCTTGCAAAGGAATATATCAAAGAGGGAGACAGCTTTGCAGTCAGATGCAAAAGAAGGGGCAACTGGATTTCATCTGGGAAGGAGATAGAGATAGAGCTCGGAGCAAAAATAAAGGAGGAGTTAAATGCTAAAGTAGACCTCACAAATCCGGATTGGTATGTCTGGATTGAGGTTCTCGGAAAAAAGACTGGTCTAAGCATAATCAAGCCAGAAGAAATCGTAAAAAAGAGGGTGGAGTTTTAAGCTCTCACTTTTAACTTTCACTGGTATAAGTTATAAGTGCTAAGTTATAACTTAGGCTTGACTTTATAGATGGTTTTGTCTTCACTGATGGCTTCAATAAGCCCCCTATGCCTCCTAACACAGCTCTCACATTCGCCGCAGTGAATGGGCTTCCCATCTTCCGTAAAACCTTGGGGCATGTAGCATGAATTGGAATACTCGTATTTTGCATTGAGCTCTTTCAACAGCTTTGCTATGCCCTTCTTATCCAGATTTATGAGGGGAGCGACCACTTTTACATCTACCATGGTTCCATATTTTAGCATCTCGTTCATTTTCTCCACAAATTCGGGAGTATTGTCAGGAAAAGTAACCCCTTCTTCAGCATTGAAGCCCACTATAATGTCTCCTCCTCCAAGGGCATCCAAAAGCGAAGCGGCTACAGATATTAGCACTATGTTCCTTGCTGGAACCCAAACGCTCTTTGCTGTTTCTTGAGCGATTTCCATGCTCTCCAAATCCTTTGCAGTGACTTTTGGAGTTTCCCCTCCAACTAAAGTTGTTCCCCTAATTTTGGAGAATTCCTCCAAAAACTCAAGTTTGATGACTTTCAGCGGAACATTGAGCTCCTTTGAAAAAAACTCCGCCACTTTATTGGTTACCTTCTCCTCATTGCTGCCGTAGTTTATGGTTAGCATGATAACTTCATCATAATTTTTCTTTGCCCAGTATACGCAAGCCGTACTGTCAAGCCCACCACTAAACAAGACAACTGCTCTTTTCATTCACCTCACCCCTTCCTTGGTAGAACCTTGAGGTTATGAACTTTTCCAAAGAAAAACTATCACAATCAGAGACTCAAAGAACAAAAGGCTGTAAAGTAGAGCAAAAATAGTGAATACGTCAAATTTAAGTTGCCCAAATAACCTATCAGCCAAAGCCAAAGCTCCAATACCCCCCATAAATAACGGAACTGATAGCAAAAGCAGAACAGGGATTTTTATTTTATTGGCCTCCCCAAATAAATACAAAAGCGTTAAAATGCCCCAAAATAGCCAAAATACTCCGTAATTTCCTCCAACATCATCCCAGTCGTAGAGAGCTTCATCATACTCCCAAGTGAACTTCACATAATAAGCGTAGCCCATATGAGATAATCCAATAAACAGCTCAAGAAGGGCAACAGCTAAGAGTAGTTTTTGAGCTTTTGATTTTTGGGAAAGAACAATCATCAAAAGAAAATTGTCCCGATTTGGTTAAAATTTTTACGGCGGCGGACGCGCCCGAGGGTGGGAACCCTCCTCCAGCGGCTTCCACCGAGACTTGCTCGCCCCCGCTACCCCACGAGCGCCGAACGTCCCGCCTACCGCTGCTCCCTTCCGGGCCTTGCGGGGTTCGGCGGGCAAAGGGAGTTAGCGGAGCCCTTCAGCTCCGCCTCTCCCACCGCCGGCCCCGTGGGACAGGGGCTCATGGCTCCTCTCGGCTTCCGCCGCTGGATTTAGGAACCGCCCCTCGGGCTTCGGCCCCCGCATATCGACGGTTTCGGGTTCCAGGGGACGCCGAACCCCCCAGCCTAGTCCGCCGCCATTTAATAATATCCTTGATGCCTATATAAAGGTTTGGTAATTATCTCCCAACAACCTTTATTAGGAATGGGAGCACAATTCCATAAGGGCCTTAAGATGATGGCGTCTGAAGCGTTTTATTCTCTTTTCCTAGGGATGCTCTTGGGAATGAGCGGCCAGATGCTACGGGTTGTTGTAGGGGTCAAGAAAGCACAAGAAAAGGCTATTTCAGAAGGCAGAGAATTCAAAGATGCCTTTGACACAAAAAGACTCCTTGTAAGCATATTAATTGGAGCAACAGCTGGAGTTTTGGGTGTTGTCAGCCTTTACTGGGGTGAAAAAGAGATAACCCGCGAGATGGCTCTAGGTTTGATTGCGATAGGTTACTCCGGGACTGATTTCATTGAAGGCTTGGTTAGAACAAAGATTCAGCCTAGATCTACTCCTTCTTAGACTCTCCGGTAATTACGGCAGAGGCTATCATATGAGCCAATCTTAAAGGTTCAGGTATAAGGGAGCTCTTTTGGGTTAGTTTTATTATCTCCTCTGCCTGGTGTGGGGGGATTCCATAAGCTTGATAGAATACTTTCCCAGGGATTAGTTCCCTTATCTCCCCAGCTTTTCTAAGAAGCGCAATTCTCTCATCGGCATCTGAAAAGTGTTTTCTCAGGGCATCTTCCATAGCTCTTAAATCGGGCTTTTTCCTTATTACTATTATCACAGGCAATCCAGTTTCTTTGCTTAATCTTTCCACGTCAACGACGTTAAACCCTGCATACGTTATTCCCTTGAGCATTATAACCCTCAAGTCCTTAAATCGAGAGTTGTTTACTGCATCAATCATTTTTTCGGTCGAATCTTTGCCATCGATTTCAATCCACCTTGTGACTACTCCTACAACATCTTGAGAACCTTTCATAACAACGCCAACTAAAATAGTGCGACCTTTTCTGAGCTTAGATTTAAAAGAAAAAGTGCCATCATCGAAGCCGATAACCCTTATCTGGGGCTTTACTTTACGGATCATTTTGTTACCTCTAAAAGCCAGTCTAGGTATTCTTTATTAACGTGATCCACATCTATCCTTATTATTGCTGGCACGGAGTATGGATGCAATTCTCTTAGAGCTTCTTTGAGCTCACTCCAGAGGTCAACTTTTGTCTTTAGTACTGCACCAACTTCGTTGTCCTCTTCAATCTTTCCTTGCCACCAGTAGAAAGCCTTGTGTTCCCTCAAATTGGCGCAGGCAATTAGTTTTCTCTCCAGCAGCTCTTTTGTTATCCTTTCAGCACTTTCCCAGTCAGGAAACGTTGTGTATACGAGTATCATCTCACCCATTTCACACACCCGGGAAGAGTTGGTAAAGATAAACTTAAATTTTATGGAGGTTACTTTTAATGGGGGGAGTAGATGGAGATAGTAAGGGCACATCTAAGGATATACGGCCGAGTACAGGGAGTAGGATTTAGATGGAGCATGCAAAGAGAAGCGAGAAAACTCGGTGTTAATGGATGGGTAAGGAATCTCCCAGATGGAAGCGTAGAGGCTGTAATTGAGGGAGAAAGAGAGAGGGTCGAGGCATTAATAGGGTGGGCACATCAGGGGCCGCCTTGGGCAAGGGTTACAAGGGTAGAGGTAGAGTGGGAAGAACCAAAGGGTGAGAAAGGATTTAGGGTAGTGGGCTAACCTTTGTAATTTAGCCCTTCAATAACAACTTTTTTGGGGCAGTAGTTAACTTCACAGTAACTGCATACAACTTTTTCTTTGCTCTTTTCGGGAGTGTGGAGAACGAGCTTTCTAAACCCTGGGATGTCCTTTATTCTCATAAAAACCTCTACGGGCAGAGTCCCATCTATAACGATGTATGCTTTGGCGTCCTCTTGCCTAAGGTTCCTGCTGAATATCTCCATTATTGGAACATCATTCTCGTAAAGGTACCTAAGCAATTCAGAAAGGGCATGGGAGTACTCCTCCTTCTCAAGTTCTATCTCAAGAACCTCCCATCCCATGATGGGTGCTACGTTTATAAGGCTTGGAAGTGGGTTTAGCTTCTCAAATATCATTCGCAGAGGATAGGTGTTTTCAATGTAATCTATGGTGTGGTAGATTATTTTTCTATTCACACCTATTACACGAGAAAGCTCGCTTATTGGTATCTCAACGTTTCTCAGATAAATTTTTCCATTTTTCACACTTAGTCCGTTTTCAAAAAGGAACTCCGCTACCTTCCGTCTGGCTGGAAAGTTTTTAAAATAAGCATCCAATACAAGCATCACTTTTGACCACCTCTTATACAATATTGTGTACAGATGAATATTTAAGCTTTTCTCCGCAGTTCGAAGAGACAATCTTTTAAAGCGTGTATCTTAAATAAGACACGTAAGTGAAGTGAGGGTGATGCCTATTCTGATCGTTGGGATTGATATAATCAGTGAAGAACCAAAACGTTTTGCCGTGGTTAGCTGGTTTAATGGAAAGATAATCAAGCACGGTGAGTTTACTTTTTATCGACTTCTGAGATTTATAAGGGTCAAAAAACCCGATATTGTTGCCATGGACAACATCCACGAGCTTGGGGAGTACCTTAGGAAATTTATAAGGGCAATTCCGCAGGGGACAAAGATAGTTCAGGTAACCGGCAGACCTGGAGAGCAAAAACCCCTATGGAGTCTAGCTAAGGAACATGGAATTAGAATAGGGGATAAGTTCAACCCCTATGAGGAAGCAAAGGTATGTGCCCTTTTAGCCGCTAAGGGAGTAGGGTATGAAGTTCTTCCTTTTGAAGATGAGGTCATTATAAAGGTCTCAAGAGGGAGAAGTCAAGGAAAAGGTGGGTGGAGTCAAGACAGATACAGGAGAAGGGTCCATAACTTAATCCAGAACAAAGTCAGGGAAATTGAAGAGACTCTCAAGAGGGCTGACATACCTTTCGACCTTGAAATTAAAGAGAAAGACCAGGGGCTGGAAAGGGGAGAGTTTAGGGTTTATACATCCAGGGAGGAGCTTGCAGGTCTTATAAAGCCTATGAAAGGAGGGGATGTTGAAATAAGAATTCGCCCGGTGGAGAGGAAGACTTTTGAGTTTGTGCCCCTAAAGAGTGAAAGCGCCATAAGAGAAAGGAAGAGCATTATTGTAGGGCTTGATCCCGGTATTACCGTTGGAATAGCTGCTTTGGATTTGAACGGCGAGATTTTAGCACTTTACAGTGAGAGGAACATGGCTGTTAGTGATATTGTGAGATTTATAAGCGAGGTTGGTCATCCAATAATAGTAGCCACCGATGTGAACCCTGCTCCTGGGTTGGTGGAGAAAATTTCTCGCTCTTTTAAGGCAATGCTCTTCGTTCCGCGGGAGAGCTTAAAAGTTGAGGAAAAGAATGAGCTTTTAAAGAACTTAGGCATAAGCGTTGAGGACGATCACCAAAGAGATGCATTAGCTGCAGCTTACAAAGCATACCTCCGCCTGAAGCCAAAGCTTGACCATGTTGAAGCAAAACTCAGAGAGATGGGCATCACAAAGAAGGGAGAGGAAATAAAGGCCCTCGTAATACAGGGATACAATCTTGGAGAGGCTATTTTGAAAGTAAAAGAAAAAGAAAAGAGCAAAGAAATAAAAACTGCCGAGGTAACTGAGACTTCTGTTGACGTTACTCCCTACATAGAAAAGATAAGGGAACTCGAAAATACCATAAATCTGCTGGAGAGAGAGAATCAAGAGCTAAGAGCCGTAATTGAAGAGCAGAGAAAAATTATAGAAGGCTTGGAGAACAGATTGGCAACCTATGACGAGAGAATTAGGGAAAAGATTATTAGAGAGAAAGAGATGGAAATTAGAGAGAAAAGAATAGAGTACCTTGAAAAAGAACTTAGAGAAGCGAGATCGATAATAGAAAAGCTCAGCAAAGACTTGGTCTTGGCAAAGAGGATGCACCTGTTGGAACTTAAAGGCACTGCAGTTCCTCTGAAGGTAATCGAAAACCTGACGTGGAAAGAGATTGAAGAGTTAGAGCGTTCTGCGGGTATTAAAAAAGAAGACGTCCTCTATGTTGTTAATCCTTCAGGCGCTGGAAAGAGCATAGCAGAACACCTTGCAGAAAGGAGGATAAAAGCCCTAATAAGTGCAAAAACACTACCAAACCTTGTATATGAAACGCTAAAGGAAAACAAAATACCAGTCCTCTATGAGAATGAGATTGAAGTGAAGAGGGTTGATGACTTTGCAATAGTTGATAGGAAAGAGCTCGAAGGTGCAATAGAAGAAAAATTGAAGCGCTGGGAAGAGGAAGAAAAAGAAAGGGAAGTTCAAGAGTTCCTAAGGCTTGTTGAGGAATATCGGCTTGAGAGGATCAAGGAGCTTAAGAAAAAGGCAGAAGAAGGACATTAAATCCCATTCAGGACTTCCCGAAGCATCCTCAAGTATTCTCCAGTTTCTTGAGCGCCTTTTTGAGTTATTTCCACTGCAGTTCTTGGCCTATCAGAAAAGACTTTTTTGATTTTTACATACCCGGCTTTTTCAAGAACCCTAAGATGAGAATCCAGATTGCCTGGGGTAAGCTCTAGCACTTCAAGTAGATCTTTAAACAAAACCCGGGCTCTTGGAAGGAGATAAAGCATTATAGCTAGCCTAATTGGGTTTCCAAGTACGTGATTACTGGTTAGCTCCTTGAGTTGTTTCATCTTATCACCGTTCAATGGCGTTAAAGGCAAAGTAAAGATAGAGCAAAGAGGTTAATGCATACCCTGCAGCAACGAGAAAGCTTGCCCATGCCATAGCACCCTTTTCCATTCCCAGAACCAATGGAACGCCTAAAGCTGGCAACAGAAATGCCGGAATCATTCCCTTATCTTTATTTCCTGCCCTTATGAAAACGAGCCACATCCCAAAAACTCCAAGGGCAATGAACGTAAGGAAGCCTGCGGCGACACTTGCCTCCTCCGTGATCCCCAAGTTAAGCCTTGGAACTACAACCCATCCAATTATCGCCCCTATGATCCAAGGGAGAGCTATAATAGAGAAGCTTCCTTCTTCTACCCTTCCCTGTGATCTGAAGAGGGCTTCGAGTCTCTTGCCAACCATCATCCCTACCCATCCAACGAAAACAAACGCTCCAATCCAGTAAATAGCTGAGAAAATGCTGCTAAATCCCACAATAGCCCCAAGCACATAGTAAAGAGCCATTACCGCTAAGAAAGCTATGAACCACATTGCCCCATACATATACTGTGCCGCTATCAGCTTTCCCTCAACCCTCTCAAGCACACTTTTAAGTTCCTTAACATCTTCCATATTCCTCACCTCAATTTAGGGTAGTACCCTTATTTATTTATAGCGTGGGGTTTCTCTGAATTTCAGAGAAAACCTTAAGCCAAATAAAAACCAAATTTCTCTGATGAAAATTGAAGAGCTTTACGAAAAACAGGGCAGGGGCGTTAGGTGTCTTGTCTGTGAAAGAAGATGCTTGATAGAAGAGGGCAAGAAAGGGATATGCAGGAACTACACCAATTTAGAGGGAAAACTAGTGCACATAGGCTATGGAAAACTGAGCGCCATCGAAAGCAGACCCATAGAGATAAAGCCCTTCTTCCATTACTATCCAAATTCCACCGCATTGACCTTCTCCGGCTTTGGATGCAACTTCTACTGCCCTTGGTGTCAAAACTACCATCTAAGCTTCTCCGATATTCCCGAGTGGATCATGGAAGTTCCGCCAGAAGAGCTCGTGAGCCTAGCCTTAAAGAATGAAGATAACGGTCTTTGTGCAAGCTTTAACGAACCAGCAACCCTTTACACTTATCTCCTAGATGTTTTTGAGCTCGGAAAAAGGAAGGGGCTATACAGCTGTTTGGTCACAAATGGTTATTTCACTCTCAAAGCCTTGAGAAATCTCATCGAAAGCGGAGCTTCGGGCTTCAGCATAGACATCAAAGGGTGCCCTAAGATGAAAGTTCTAAGTGTTGATCACAAGAAGGCTTTCAGAAACGCCAAAGAAGCAATAAACTTAGGAGCCCATGTTGAGATGGTTTACCTTGTTGTTACAAATACCAACGATTTTGAAGAATGTTACAACTGGATTTTTAATATGCACTCAAAGATGCTTGGAGAGGATGTTCCCCTACATATAAACCGCTATTATCCGATGAACTACTGGAAAGAGCCGCCTACACCAGCAGAAAAGCTGGTAAAGTTAAAGAAGATCGCTCAAAAAGAGTACAATCTGAATTACGTTTACGTTGGGAACATTGGCTCAATCGAACACGAAACGACGTATTGTCCTAAATGCGGCGAAAAGCTGATAATACGTTCTGGCTACAGAGTGCTGAGATGGAATCTAAGGGACAACAGATGTCCCCGATGTGGCGAAAAGATTCCAATTTATGGGGAGTTCACTCGATTCTAAAAGTGATTCCCTTTTCCTTTGCCTTCTCCTGCACTTGAAGCTTGAAGCTGCATGCCTTACATATCTCTCCAGTAGTTGGCTGCCCACAGATTTTGCATCTATTGAGATCCCTATGGGCATAAGCTTTCGCCAAAAGTGGAAACATCTTATCGTAACTTCTCAGGATTTGGTACTTAGTTCCCGGGTGCTTTTCTTCCATTTCATTTATCCAGTCTCTGATTTCTGCCCTAAATGCCTCCACAGCATAGGGACACTCAGAAAAATCTACTTCAATGTTGTTCAAAACCGCATAAAGTACTATCTCCTTCTCCGGTACTTCCCTAAGGGGTTTTATTCTTGGCACAAGACCCTCGTGAATAACTTCATAGTAAGGGCCAGTTCTCCCAAGTCTAGCCACATCCCCACGCATAATGTTCATGAGAAACATTTGAACTTCATCGTCCAAATTATGACCAACGGCAAGCTTGTCAGCATTGACGTCTTGAGCGGCATAGTTTAACAACCACCTTCTCCAAACGCCGCAATAGGAACATGCCCCAACCCTTTCTCCTTTTTCAAAACTTCCCATTATATTGACGGTCTCATCGAGGGTAAAGCCTATGTATTCCTTGAAGGAATAGACGCGATGCTCTACTCCAAGCATCTTTGCATTCTTCTTCGCTATTTCAACGCTCTCTGGTCTGTAACCGGCTATTCCCTCATCTATGGTTATCGCTATTATTTCAAAAGGAAACTTCTGGCTGAGCTTGTGAAGGATGTGAAGAAGAACAACGCTGTCTTTTCCACCGCTCACTCCCACCGCTATTCTGTCCCCTCTCTTAATTAACCCATATTTTCTTACGGTTTGCTTTACTTTGCTCTCAACCATTTCATTGAAATGTTTGTGGCAATAAAACTTCCCCTCGTATCTCGCATGATAAACAGCGTCTCTTCCACACTTTGTACATTTCATTTTTCTCTCGCCTCACTGCAGGAAGAGACTTTTCTTTAAAAAACCTTTCCCTATAGATGAAAAGATTTAAATAAATCTTTTCTTTACTCACAGTAATAATTTTGTTGGTGATTGCTATGGAGCTCATAAATACTAAGATTCCACAGCTCGATGAAGCTTTGGGAGGAGGGATACTTGAGGACAGTATTGTCTTGATAACTTATGATACCTATTCACAGGGATGGACTCTCGCCTTCGAGATTCTAAAAAGAAGAATAAAAGAAGGAGATTTCGGAGTGATAATCAACTCGGTAGTTCCTCTTTCGATGCTGAACATGGAGCTTAGGAGAATCGGTTTTGACATCTTTAAAGAAGGCGAAAAAGGAAATCTTGGCATAATTGACATTTTTGCATCATTTTATGGAATAAACTACCAACAGCCATACATTTATTATGCCGACATGGATCAGGAAACGTATCTCCCAAAGTTTATGAGCCTTTACAGAAAAATGCTGAGCGAGAGAATAAAAGACAGGAGACCAATTGGGATACAGGTAACTGCGGATGGATTTGCGTTTCTAATAGGTGAGGAAAGAGAGCTCAGGAACCTCCAAAAGAATTTGGCAGCAAAAGAAAACGCTCTACTTCATGAGAAAAGGAAGAGACCGATAAATATAACTCTTCTCAACAGGGACAGGGTCTCCCAAAGATACCTCTCATGGCTCTCCCTCTACAGCCAGTACCAGATCGACTTTAGCTCTCAAGAAGGAAAGCTTGAGGAGAAGATGTTCATAAGAAAATCCCCTTTGCCAAGCTTTAAACCAACCACGCGCATATTTAAGTTAGAAAACGGGAAGATAAACATTATCTAGCAAGCTCCAATGCAAGCCTGGCGGCTTCCTTTGCATCTTTTGTAAAGTGCACTTTCACGAGTTTTTTGTGGTCAAAGTAGCCATCCTGAGCAAGAAGCTCAAGTCTGTCGCTTGGATAACCTGTGTCCGTGACCACAACGAGGGGTTTCGAATAGTCATATGCCATTAATGCTTCCACCATAGTTCCTACTCCCCCTCCCAAGACCACTAAAACATCGGCTGAATTGATCATAATTGCACTTCTCTCCGCAAAGTCCATCCCGGTTTTTATTCTGATTGTATTGAACTCATTTCCTTCCTGCCTCTCCGGGAGAACTCCCACAACGACTCTCCCAAACTTTACAAATTCCCTGCTCGCTATCTCCATAATGCCCCCTCTGCCTCCGGTAAGGAGAACTACTTTATCTTTGTGCTTAGCTAACTCCTCGATGAATTCTTTTGTCTTTTTGACTGCTTTTGGCAGAGGTTCATTATCACTCGAACCCGCTATGGCTATTTGGATCATTCTATCACCCCAGAAGGCTTCTTAAAGCCGGGAAGAGATTCACAGCGAGCAAAAACAATCCTATCCCTACAAATAGGTACGTTATAGATTTGGCAACTTTGGAAGGAAGGAAGGCTTTCAAAACATCATCAAGCATCTTTCCTCCATCAAGTGGGACTAAGGGGAAGAGATTCATCAATCCTATGCCAAGATTTAGCACGTAAATCCAGTAAAGTGAAAACGCCAGAGGGAGCACGATCCCGTTGAAGCCCACCTTTGAGGTTATGTGTTGCGCTGGATAAACTCCGAGGTAACCTTTTTCCGGATTATCCGGGTGAGAGCCCAAGGGGATGTTAATGACTTCCTTTTTCCCTTTGCGTATTACCTCAACTTCTATCGTTTCTCCAGCCTTTGTTTTGTTCATTATGTTGAAGAATTCCTCCACTGTTGCTATCTGCTGGCCGTTTATCCCCACGATGATGTCTCCCTCTTGGAGGTAGCTTTTAGCAGGGCCTTCTGGAGCCAGCTTGGAAACCTCCACTCCCGCTGGCTGTATTATGGGGTTTAAAGCATAGCTCAAAAGCAGAATAGCCAGAAGAGCCGTTACAATATTCGCCATAGAGCCAGCAGCATAAACCCTTAGACGGCTCAGCAAAGGAGCCTTTGTTAACTCTTCCTCATCCGGTTCAACAAACGCACCCGGAATCACGAAGAAAAGCACAAGACCAACGGACTTTAAGGGCAAATCCTCGGCCCTAGCAACAAATCCGTGGCTTAATTCGTGAACGAACATAACTACAATAAGTCCTATCAGCCCATACCATAGGGGAATTGTAATGCCCGGTATAACAAGCTGAACACCTGGGGTGGCGGCTTTTGTGCGAATATTCTGCATGGCAAGATTAAAGAGGGTGTAGAAAACATAAGCCATTCCGATAAAGCCGATTATTATACCAAGGGTGGAGTATCCTTTCCAGAACTTCCTATACTTCGTCCCAACTTTGTCTATGAAGTTAACAAACCTTTTGGTTCTCCATATCGCAACGAAAAGGTCAACCTGCAGACCTTCTTCTTTCTCTTCTCCTCTCCTTCCAAATGCGAGATATAGAACTCCCCAGAAGCCAAGTATCAAAGTTATTGCTGTAATTAAGCTCACCATTTTGTCCACCTAATTTCACTCCCAAGGGAAGTTTAAAAAGATAGTGCATATCCTTAAAAACAAAAGCCCTCAAGAAAAGTATGCGATGATGAGTGATGGGCGAACCGAAAGATGAGGATGGAAAGGTGATCGCTGAGCATTATTTTTGGAAGTTCCACTTTTCGTTACCGTATCTTTCTTCTATAAGCTTCTCTGCAAGTTCAAGTTCATAATCCGTCAGTTCTCCTTCCTCAAGGGGGAACTCCTCAAAGAACTTCGACTTCAATAGCTCGTAGGCCTCATCTCTGCTGAGCCTTATCCCTTCCCTTTCAAGTGTTGTCACCCTTTCCCATATGCTTGAAACCCCCTTGTCTTGCAGTTTTTTCCGGGAAACTTTGAGTACTGAAGCGAGAACTTCAAGCCTAGTTGCATACATAAAGGTACCGTGCTGTAGGATAATTCCTTTTCTTCTCGTTTGTGCAGATCCACTGATTTTCTTGCCGTTAGCCACTATGTCGTTTAACCCAGAAAAGCCACTGCTTATTCCCAATTCTTCAAGAGCTCTGACGAGAGGAGCCGCTAAAAACCTGTAGCTTCTTTCTATGTTCTTCAAGCTCTCGTGAAAATCCTCCCTTATGATCACGCTGTAGGTTATCTCGCCATATTGATCGTGAAAGACGCTTCCCCCGCCGGTTATTCTTCTCACTACAGGGATGTTAAGCTCTCTGCACTTGTCAAGATTAACATCATGTTCAACGCTCTGAAATCTACCGATGGTAATGGAACTCGGCTTGAAAACGTAAAGCCTAACGGTATCTTCAACTTTTCCTTCAATTCTCGCCCGCATTATTGCCTCATCTATCGCCATCTGCACTTCAGGTCTTGCAACTATTAGGGGAATGAACCTCATAACATCACCAAAGAGTGAAGAGAGCTAGAGCTTAAAAATGTGTGCCTAAAGAACAAAAATAGAAGGGAAGATTCCGGTCAGGGGCCGATTAGCTCATCACCCTTCAGCAACCTACCCTTCACATCATCCCAGTCCAAGCCTTTCTCTCACGATTAGTGGAGGATACCCAATTTTTGGAAAGACCAGCAGTGCCTTTGCCTCAATGGCCTCTTGAGGGATGCAGGGAAGGACATCCCCCTCAGCTAGACCGATATAGTCTTTAAGATAAGGAAACTCCTTTATGTCAAGGGGGTAGAAATCGTGTATCCAATTGTTGTCACCTTGAATCACAAAGCACCTTTTTCCATTGTACTCAACTATATCCCTAACCCTGTGAATTATTGGATACCTCGTGTAGGGTCTCTTGTAAACCACAACGTCCCCAACCTTTATCTCACTCGGAGGAACCCCCTTGAGAAGAACAACGTCTCCCCGGTAAAATGTTGGTTCCATTGAGCCGCTTATTACAATAACCAGTGGCGAGTCTGTATGAAGGGCAATTTTCAAACCGCTATGAAGAGCAAAAACAACCACAAGGCTGATGAGAAGAAATGCAACGTCTCCTTTCCATCCACTTAATAACTTTTCCTCCATTTCAATTCCTCCATGATTGTTCTAATCTTCGTTGGTATTGATCCTATGGCAGTGCATGTTTCCAGACTTATTCTCTTTCCATCGGTGATATCTAAATGATAGTTAGCCAACTTAAAGATTTCCTTCGGAAGTCCATGCCTTCCAAGGCCAACAACTAGCATAAAGCTTTCCCCTTTAAGAGCCCTTTCTGCAAGCTGATGAGAAGATATTTCCTTGTTTTCATTGGGCTTCCGTGTAGTTGCCACAATATGCCCAAACTGGGGAGGGAAGCCGCCTTTTGGAAACTCAATGAGATGAAACTTGTTTGCCCTTGCAAGCTCTATGAGGTATTTTCCGCCCTCCCCAATTGTTGTATTTTGGGATATCTCCTCAGCTATTTCATTTGGTTTCTTTTTTTCAAAGGGGAACCCTATAAGGGCAAGGTGGAAATCGAAGGCATAACAGATGGGAGCCGCTCTAGCGATGGCTCTCAGATGCGCTTCGTGAAGCTTCTTGGGATCGTATGAATTGTAGAGGGCCAAGGTAAGCATCCTGGATCACCTGATATTAGGAAAGTGGGAATGTTTATTAAGTTGTTTCCCCAATATATTTTTTGATAACGATGGTTGAGATTGGGGATATTGTGTTTTTGGTGAGGAACGGAAAATATGAGGAAGCATTGGAATTAGTTAACAATCTAGACAATAATCTAGATAAAGTGTTAGCTCTCAGTGCTATGGCTAAGGTAATTTACCCACAAGACATGGAGATGGCTTATGGTTTTTTGGAGGATGCAGAATATTTTTCTGAAAAAATTAAAGACAAGGGAGAGAAAGCGAAAGCACTCGCGAATATTGCCTCTGCATATTACAAGATAGGAGATACAGAATATGCCCTGGAGCTGTTTGAAGACGCAATAAAGGAAGCGGAAAAAATAAAGAAGCCTGAAGACAAAATACACCCTCTTGCAAATATTGCATATTATATGGGCATTTCCGGACTTGTGGATTTCTCGTTGGATCTATTTGAGAGGGTTTTTGACATAGTGGTCAACCTAAGGGTAAACTATGTGAAGAAGACCGAGTACCTCATAGACTTAGGAAACATAATAGAAAGCGTTGGAGATGAGCTCCCCTCAGAAGAGGCTATCAAATTCTACGAGAGAGCCCATGACTTATTTGAAAAGCTCCGCGTACCAGCAAAAGCTGCGACTGTTGAAAGGAAAATCGATCTAGCGAGAACCCTGGCCACAGTTGGTTTGCCTGAAATAAGGAAAGCCGTCTCGGAAGGCAAATATATCTACGCCACCAAATTAATTATACGCACATTTAACGATGAGAAGATATTTATTGGTCTTTTAGAGGTAGCACTATGGATGAAAAAGAACGAAACCCTTGGGTACAGCCACATAGTCGAAACAGCCCTTAAATATCTCCAAGAACTCCAAATACCCAAGCGCTATCTACACTACGTGATAAAGCTACTGACTGGACTCGAAAGATTTAAAGAAGCGTTAAAGCTTTCCATGAACATTGAAGACGTGGAGCTGCGCTCTGAGATTATGGCAGAAATAGCCGTGGGAATGCTAAAAAGTGGGGAAGTTGAAGGTGCTTTCAAGATAGCTGAGCTGATACCCGACATTCATATCCGCGCCGCCACAGTAGCGGAACTAAGGAAAATACTAAAATACTAAAAGCAGATAGTCTTATGGGTGAAAATCGTGATATTCGACGCTCATTCTGATTTGCCAACCTACATCTATGAGGAAAGAAAGAACGGCAATGCAGTCTTAGAGAGAAACTTTGAGAGGTTCTTCGGGGATACAATAAAGTCGAGGGTAATGGCCATTTGGACAACACCAGAAAAAAGAGCCACGGCATTGAGGTATGCCCTGGAGGTATTGAACAACTTTCACAAAGACGTCATTGAGAGTCCAAGCTTTGAGCTTGTGACCAGCGTAAAAGACATGAGGAATGTCATTAAGGATGGAAAAGTGGCACTCTGGTTTGGACTGGAGGGTGGAGAGCCGATAGAAGATAGCCTAGACCTGCTTGAAGTTTTCTACGCCTTAGGTTTAAGGGTTCTAACTTTGACGTGGAGTCTAAGAAACGCCATAGGGGACGGTGTTTTTGAGAGAACAAAAGGAGGCCTAACTAACTTCGGCATAGAAGTGCTTGGAAAAGCGGAAGAACTCGGCATAGTTGTGGATGTAAGCCATTTAAACGAGCAGGGTTTTTGGGACGTTATCGACACAACGGCGTTTCCGGTTATAGCTTCCCACTCGAATGCTTACTCCCTTTGCCCAAATCCCAGAAACCTCAAAGACGACCAAATAAAAGCCCTAGCAGAGAGAGACGGTGTTATAGGTATCAATGCAATCCCGGGTTTTGTAGATAAGGAAAACCCAACGCTGGACAAAATGGTTGCCCACGTAGAGTACATAGTGGATTTAACCGGTTACAAACACGTCGGATTTGGTTTTGACTTCGTTTACTACCTCAAAGGATGGAGCGGAAAAAGCGTCAAGGGATTTGAAAACGAAAGCAGAATTCCAGAGCTTTTGAAGAGACTAAGTGAGAATTTCAGCAAGAAGGAAGTTGAAGCAATAGCATTCAAAAACTTTGAAAGGGTTTTTGAAAGAGTCGTTGGATAACCAAAATCTTTTAACTCCTTTGCATTTCTCTCTCTTGAGTGGGGAGCATGGAAGAAATTTACTTCCTAACATTCAGAGAGGCCAGAATTTTACTGCTTTCTAAGGGAGAGGTTAGAGTAAACCTCGATTTAAGGAAAACGAACAGATCACATGTAGTTCTCGTTAGGGAGGATAAAGTCGTTTTTCCCGATGGAAGTGAAGTGAAAAAAGACATCTTGAAGAGGATAGCAAAGGACAAAAACACAGTTTACTTTTTGAGTAAGGGGCAATTATATAAAGCCGCAATTGCCGCTGACGGCTTTTACAAGCTCGTTCCCACAATTCCTCCAACCATAGAAATAAACGGCATCAGAATGCATAGGACAAAGGACACCAATCCCTTAAAAGACACCCGGAGTAAAGTAGAGGCAGTAAATCCAAGAGAAGGGGAGTTTGTCCTAGACACCTGCATGGGGTTGGGATATACGGCAATAGAAAGCGCAAAAAGAGGGGCTTATGTAATTACAATTGAAAAAGATCCGAACGTCATTGAACTTGCTCGACTCAACCCGTGGAGCAGGGAAGTTTTTACATCCCAAAACATTCAGCTTATCCAGGGAGATGCGTTTGAGGTAATAAAGAGGTTTAACGACAAAAGCTTTGATGCAATAATACATGATCCTCCAAGGTTTTCTCTTGCTGGACACCTTTATAGTGAAGAATTTTATGCTGAGCTGTTTAGGGTTTTAAAGCCAAAAGGAAGGCTATTCCACTACGTAGGAAATCCCGGCAAGAAATACAGGAAAAAAGACCTCCAGAGAGGAGTTATGGAGAGGTTGAGAAAGGTGGGGTTTAAGGGAGTTAAGAGAGTCGAAGAAGCCCTAGGAGTAGTTGCCTTAAAGCCATAACCGGTGATTGCCGTGCTCTCTAAGGCCATAGAGGAACTGAAGGACTTTGCAAGTAGAGAAGGCCTCTATGAAAAGAAGATTCTGCTTATGTTTAGCGGAGGCAAGGACAGCAGTTTAGCGCTTTATCTCCTCAAAAATGCTGGCTTAAATATCTCTGCAATAACTTTCATCCACAGATGGAGCTGGAGAGAGCCCCTTCCACACATGCTTAAATTTACAGCCTCTCTTGGAGTAGAGCATTACCTCGTTGACATAACCGAAAGCCTTCTGAGGAACTCTCTCGGAAAAAAGGGCCCCATATGCATTCACTGTAAGAAGGTCATGCTTAAAAACACCTACTGGTTTGCAAGGATTAATGGGTTTGACATCATCGCTAAAGGGGACAACGCAAACGACAAAATAAAAGGCGCTTTGCTGGATCAATGGGAAGGAGACCACAGACTAAGCACCATTCCGAGGATTGGGATTCCAATTTTGAGACCCCTAATAAACTACACGGCTGAAGAAGTTGAGGCCCTTGCAAAAGAGGCAAATATAAGAGTTTTTAGGATGTATGAGTACGGAAGGAGGAGGCAGTGGAGGGAAGGATGCCCTCTGCAGTATATTGACAAGGAGCAGGTAATAAAGGAGGAGTACTTCGATTTGGCATATAAGGCGAACTATGAAATAAGCAAAATTGCAAGAAAGCATAAGGTAAGGATGAGCGTCCTTGTGCCGTCTTTCAGAATAATGTGCCACAGATGTAACGAAAAAGTGCTTAAAGAAGCTAAAACTGTCCTCGAAGGCATTAAAAGGAGGTCTGCCAATGCTTCCTCTGGGAAAAATTAGAAACGAAATTTTGAGAAAAATAATTCTATCTGACCTTCCCGTTGGCGATGAGAAAATCGTTGTTGGGCCAAAAGAGGGCTTTGATGCGGCTGTTCTGGAATATGATGAGAGTAACTACCTTGTGATTGCCACAGACCCGGTTCTTGGAGTTCCAAGGGAGCATTTTGGATTTTTCACGTACCACTTTGCCTCAAGCGATGTAGCCGTTTTTGGAGCAAGGCCTAGATGGCTGATTGTTGACCTTCTTTTACCCCCCGGAGCCAAAGAGGAAGAGCTGAAAGCTATTATGGACGAGCTTAGAGAGGAGTGCAAAAAATATGGAACCTCCATAGTGGGAGGTCACACTGGCGTTTATAAAACCATTAACGACTTTACAGCCACAACAACTGCTATTGGAATCGTGAGAAAGGATGAACTAAAGCTTCCGCTAGCTAAGGCGGGAGATGACATAGTTATCACAAAGGGAGTTGCAATAGAATTCGCAGTCGGGGTTGCGTGGTTTAAAGCCGAGGAACTCAAGAGCGTACTCTCCCCATCAGAAATCTCTCATCTAAGGGGGATGTACAGGCTTGAGAGCGTTGTTAGAGATGCACTTTTGGCAAGGGAATTTGCGAGGGGAATGCACGACGCAACTGAAGGCGGCTTAACGGCTTTGCACGAAATAGCTGACAACTCCGGAGTGGGGTTTGAGGTTTATTATGAGAACCTCTATATGCATCCGCTTGTGGAGAAGGTCGTGAACTTCTACGGCGTAAATCCGTTAACCGTCTCTTCAACGGGGACTTTAATCATTATCTCACCAAGCGAAAATACGAGAGAATTAATCAAAAAGCTCCAAACAAACGGAATAGGGGCTTTTGTCATTGGGAGATTCACAGAAGAAAGGGAGAGAGTATTGATTAAGAACGGCAAGAAAGAGGGGTTCCCGAAATTTGAAAGAGATGCGTATGCAGAGGTGTATTAATCATTTCACCTTATACCTCAGCAGTGCGGCAATGCCACCAAGGGCCTTGAGCTTTTCGCCACCTTCGTGTTCCGAACTAACTATTACTATTTCTCCTCTTGTGCCTCTCACGAACTCCATTATCTCCTCTATCTTTTCCTTGTGATCTCCCTTTAGCAGTTCGTCCAGAACTAAAAGCGTATCTATAGCCCCGTAATTTGCAGCCTCTTCGACCTCTTTCAAGCCATAGGCAACCAGCCCGTTCTTGGAGATCTCCTCAATAACCTTTTCTACAAGCTGAATTTCCTTCGCAACCCTATTTTCGTGGTAAACCCTATCCACGGTGCCTCTCCTGATTACCTCATAGATGCCAGTCCTTCCCGTAACGCTTGTGTCTTCTATAACAACTTTCTTGGCTAGATCGGGATAATTCTCACTTAAGAATTTGTAAAAGTTCTCCTTTGCAAATCCCGGACCGGCCACAATAGCCTTGTCAACATTTTCCCTCTCCATTATTTCAATCATCGTTTTGGCAAGATCGTGGAAGAATTTTTTCTCCTCGCTCTCCCTGTCAGAGTTATACCTCTTCCCCCCAAGGTTGTGAGTCACGTTTGCTATGATGTCGACGCCATACTCTCTAACTACAGCTATGTCAGCTTCCCCCTCGTCAATCACAACTATCATAACCTTAGCCCTTTGAGAGGCCTTGACAGCCTCTTCTAACCTCTCAAGATGGTGCTTTTTCCATTTTTCTTTCTGTATCGTTATCGTGTCGTTCTCTTCAACTGCTATTGTGTGGTATTTGCCGAGGGGAACCTCTTCTCGGGAAGCATACACTATGGGGCCGGTTACCCTTAGGGCGTTTGCGAATCTGTGAAGATTTACTTTTTCCACTTTAACCCCAAGAAACACCGGTATCGCTTGGACTTTTTCGGGCCTTAGGGAATCACTCCTCTGGCTCTGCTTTCTGAGGGTTTTAGCGTAAACAACATCGCCTTCCTCGATAATGTGATAGAGGTGCCAGAGATCATCGAGCGTCTCAACCTTGACTTTGATTTTGCCCTCCTTGGGGTCTTGATGAACTATTTTCACTCTCACCACCCACTCAAGATTTGAGGCTTGCTTTTTAAATAATGAGGCGCAACTTTTAAAAAGCAACGCCCTTTATTCACCACGACTAGGCGGTGGAAACCGCGGGATGTTCCGCTCTGCGGAGAACCACAAACAGTGAAGGACGAGGTGAAAAAGATGGGAATGTACAAATACATTAGGGAAGCTTGGAAGAGCCCAAAAAAGAGCTACGTTGGAGAACTCTTGAAGCAGAGGATGATTAAGTGGAGAAGAGAGCCAAGCGTTGTTAGGATTGAGAGACCAACCAGACTTGATAGGGCTAGAAGTTTAGGCTACCAAGCGAAGCAGGGTTACGTTCTTGTTAGAGTTAGAGTGAGAAAAGGCGGAAGGAAAAGACCAAGGTGGAGGGGCGGAAGAAAGCCCTCAAAGATGGGTCAAGTTAAGTACTCACCAAAGAAGTCCCTCCAGTGGATTGCTGAGGAAAAAGCTGCGAGAAAGTTCCCCAACCTTGAGGTTCTCAACTCATATTGGGTTGGCGAGGACGGTATGTACAAGTGGTTTGAGGTTATCTTAGTTGATCCACACCACCCAGTCATCAAGTCAGATCCAAAGATCGCTTGGATTGCTGGAAAAGCCCACAAGGGTAGGGTCTTTAGAGGGCTCACAAGCGCTGGAAAGAGAAGCAGAGGTCTGCTCAACAAAGGCAAAGGCGCTGAGAAGGTCAGACCAAGCATTAGGGCTCACAGAGGAAGGGGTAAGTAATTTGCGTTTCTTATTCTCTTTTCTGTTAGATTTGTGCATTTAGGTCTAATCTCTAATCATTTTTTGTGATTTTAGATGGTCAAACTAAACCTGAATAACAGGGTGAAATTTCATTAATACTAATAAGAGTGTTAAAAATCAAAAAATTTAAGTAGTCATAATAAGAACTATAGACTGAGGTGACTCAATGGCAAAGTTTGGATTGTGGTATGTTAAATGGGACTCTTTCTTTGGAAGAAAGCTTCTCGCTTCCTTTGTGCTGTTGTTTTCTTTAGTTGCTCACTCCTTAGTTTATGCCACTCCAACTCTCACCGTTGATTTTTGTTCCTCAGGTTTTCAGGTATCTGTTGCTCCGACAACTGAAGGTGTTATCTACGTGAGCACTGGTTTTTATAATCTTAAACCCCAAAACTTTGGGGAGTGCATTGCGGAATATGATCCAACCACTCAGCGTGCCCACTTTTACCTTGTAAACTCAAGCGGTGCATATCATATTGGTTGGTATTATGAATACGGTTATCAAAACAAACTCTTTCTGAACTTCTGACCAAAGTAAAGAGAAGTGTCCTTCCAGTGCCTGGAAAACTTGAGGGGGATTATGTGGTATTTTTGTTCAACTCCACCACCTATAAAGTGCCCATCAAAGAGCTTTTATCTTATTTATGGAGCGGGGATTTGTTAAACAATTTAGTGGCATTTTCTTATGAAGAGGGGATTGTAATCGTTCCATCCGTTAAGATAGATGCCGTTGAAAATAACTTTACGGTAATCAAAAGATCCGGAAAGCATGTTGGAACAACTTTGCTGGACTTTAACTTTACATACTGGCTTTCTTATCAGTATCTTCTATACCTAAACGGCACCATCGATGGTAGGTTCCTGTTGAATGAAAAAGCGAAGAAAGAACTGATAACTTGGGAAGAACTTTCGCAGTTGTTTGATAAACCGCTCTATGTATTTTATTTTGATGGCGAGTCTCTCAAGCCTTATCTCTTGTTGAGGATCAAGATTTCACCGGAGCTAAAAGGGTTCAAACTCTCTATAAAGTACGAATTTGAGAATTTGGCGCCTCCTTATGCGACGTATAATATACCAATAACCGCCCCTGCTTCCTCTGAACCCAAATCTTTAAACTCCACTGCCAACTCGGGCACATATTGTGTCCCGGAAGATACAAAAGAAAACACTTCTTGGATTTTCCTTTTGCTAGTTATAATTGCGAGTGTAGCTTTAATAGGAGGAGCTCTACACCTAAAAAAGATCAAGTAAAGAAGACCAATATAAATCCTGTTTATACTCTTTTATACTCTATATCAGTATTAAAAATCAAAAATTTTAAAAAGTGTTATGATATAACTACTTATTGAGGTGATATTACGGCCACATATGGATTGTGGTACTTTAAAGCACAAGATGGAAATTATGAAACATTTCCCTCCGCAGGAACACCATCTCAGCTGAAAGACAGAGGATTTACCTATGCAATAGCTCTGCATTCTGCTGCAAAAGATGAAAATGGGAACTTATTATATGGGAATATTCCGTTTAGTGGATATTCCTACAACAATGGATACCAAGATGGAGCATCTCTTGGAAGATGGATAGATTCGATACTGAAAGGAATCGATTATTTTGTTGTGGTTCCAGTTCTCATCGACGAGAGTAAAACCAGAGGAGTTAGAGGGATACAATACTGGAAAGGATGGATTGACGGAGTATACGATAACACAAGTGGTTATCAAATAGGCTTCTATTGGTATCTTGAAAATCCATGGCAAGTTAGTGATGGAGTTGTTTATGAGGAAGACATTCAAGAAATCTCAAACTACATTAAAAATAAATGGCAACATTTAATTTGGATACCATATGTCAACGATAAGATAAACCTAAATAACACTGACATAAAACCCCTGTCAAAATACTTTACTTATGTCTTTGTTCAGCCACATTATTATCAAAGATGGAAAGAATATTACACTGGAACTTTGGAAGGAGCTCCTAATGAGTATCCCTATTTAACAAGGGGTGTTGATGCACTAGTTGAGATTTTGAATTGGATATGGAGCATTCCTAACGGATATATAGAAATGGAAGTAGATGGGACTATTAACTCATACCCAGACCTAATAAATAAGGCATGTGACTATGTTACAGCACAAAAGAATTCGGTGGTTGGAGATACTTGGCCACAGAGAGCATATTACTACAATGCTAATACAAACAATGTTGATGAAGTGAGGAATCAATGTCCAGAGTGGTAAAAGACACTGTCTTTGTTTCTATTCTCTTTCTTCTACTTATCGGCTCTATTCCAGTATCGGCTGGTTGTACTGACAATCTGAAAATCATAAACGCTTATTCTGTCGGAGACAAGGTAGCATTCGTGGTTCTCAACACTACATCGAATAAACTTTATGCTCTAACTTACAACGGTTACTCCTTTGAAGTAGAACCACTTAATTTCACTACATCATATTTAGTGAGACACTGGAACGGCAAGTACTGGCTCCTCCAAAAGGGAAGGCGGGAAACTGTTAGCCTTTACACATACCAGAATGGTGTCCTTAGGCTTGTTAAAACTTTTAGTGGGGGTAGCTTATGCACGGATAATGACTTAGAAATTAAGTGGAATGGCAGAGAGTACTTTCTAACTTTTATAGAAGCGGGTTCCCATGATGATCCCAACACTGGAGAGTGCACTTTCAAGTTTAAACACTACCTTTTAAAAGATGAAAACCTAGCCCCTCTTAATGTCACTGGGCAGGAGCTCTGGATCCCTGCGCTTAACGCTTGGCTCATCGGGGAATCTTTAGTTGATGAGAATGGAAAAGTGCTCGGAGAGTACAACTTCAGTAAAACCGGTATATACTCGGTGGGGCTGGCTGTTGATGGTGGCAAAACCTTTCTTGTGGTATCGTCAGATGGAGGATGGGTTCGAGTATTCACTATCAGGAACTCTTCTCTGGTTTTAATCTACAATCGGAGATTAGAAAAAAGAGAGTTGGGAGAAGGGCCATATCCCCCAAAGGTGTGGATTGGAAAGCCGGTACTTCTCAGTAGAGATTCGCATAACGAGTCAAGAGTTAATGTATGGTTATTTAACGGCACTGATTTCGTCAAAATACATACCTTTGAAAAATATGCGACACTTTATCCGGTGACGACCTCCAAGAAAAGTTATATCCTTTCAAGTATCCCAACCATTAAGGGCGTCAAGGACATCCATGTCTTGCTGGAATTATTTGAGATCAGAGGAGCTTTACTTGTCCAAGTTGGCTCTCTGGAAGTCGAAGGCAATTACCTTAGAGTCATCATGCAGGAATTAGAGGGGTTCCCCGCACCAGGAATTGAGCCTGGGAGCATGCTTGTAGCTTCTGGAAAGAGTTCAGTTCTTCTGTTTAACTCAACTCACGTATTCAATTTCACATCAGGAAAAAGCATTGAGCTTCTGGATGCCCTTAAAAACCATGGATACAGGGTAGCGCTTTGCTGTGGAGGATGGATTGTATTTAACGAGAATATGATATATTCCTTTAAAGACGGTAAATTTAAGAACATAACTCCGGAGATGCTCTTGGCATTGTCTGAGAGGTCAAAGAACAAGGGTTCTTCGAGAACAGTTATTTTGAGCAGTCTTATGGTTGTGGTAGTTGTTTTGCTAGTTTTCCTAAAGAAAAAGAAGATAACATTTTGAAAAATTTGGAGTCTGGTTTCATAGTTAACCTTTTCCAAACAATGAAAATTGTTGTGACGGGTATATTTAGGAAGTGAAGAACAATGAAATTCAATAGGTATTTTGAGAGTTAAAAGCTTTTAAACAATCTTCTCAAAACTTCAAAGGGGTGAAGATATGGCAAAGCTTCAGGCTCACCATATAAGAGTGTCAACCTTTGCCCATGCAACCGAGGATCCAGAAAAGGTTCTCGAGGCTATGGGGACTTTTTTTCCAGAGGATATTCCTTCTGAGGACATAGAGTTTGAGGTAGTTGAAACCGAAGGCTACTTCGGAAATCCGATAAAGGTCATAAACGCCGAGATAAAGAGAAGCAGAAGTGTAAAAAAGATGTTGGAGCACATTAAGGGACTTTTAAGCGAAGAGGATAAGGAATATCTTTTAGAAAACCTTGAAGAGAAGGTTGACGATACGGGAACGTTTTTCATTCGCTTCAACAAACAGAAGGCATACCTAGGAGAGGCGAAGGTTGGTGAAGGAGAAGACGTTATCCAAGTAAAGATAAAGGTCAAAGCATTCCCAATGAAAAAGGAAAGCGTTGTGAAGGCAATCAGGGAGTGGTTGAGCGAATGAAGTGGATTGAAATGGACGTCAGGAGTGAGGAAGCTTACAATCAAGCCAAAGAATGGTACGATGAGGTAGTTTTTACAAAGAAAGTTCACCTAAAAAATCCTCCAAACTTTGATGAGCTTAAAAGCGAAATTAAAGGGCTTAAAGAAAAGTACAAAAATGTTGCACTGCTGATTATTACCGAAAAGCCTTCTCTAATAAGAGAAATAAGAAAAAGGATCTCAAATACCCTCATATATGTGCAGGGGGGAAATCTAAGGGTTGTTAGATTCGCGATAGAGAACAAGGTTGATGCGGTGATAGCCCCAGAATACGGGAGAAAGGATTCCGGTTTTGATCACGTCCTTGCGAGGCTAGCGGCTAAAAACAATGTTGCTGTGGGTTTTTCTCTCGCTCCTCTACTGAAGGCAACTCCCTATGAAAGGGCAAACATACTGAAGTTTATGATGAAAAACTGGAGGCTTGTGGAGAAGTACAAAACTCCCAGATTTTTAACTTCCTCAGCTGAATCCAAATGGGAAGTACGTTTTCCAAGGGACTTAATGAGCCTTGGAATAAACATCGGTATGGAGATTCCACAGGCAAAAGCATCTCTGAGCTTTTATCCAGAAATGATGCTAAAAAAGTTGAAAAGGTCTTAAAAGCCTAAAAACGCTATTCTTTGGCTTCTTCGAGCAAGCGAGTTAGCAGTGCCCACTGCTGGTCTTCAAAGGCATCTCTCTCCGCAACAAGGATCAAAGTTCCCTTATGGCTCACGACAAAGTCCTTCAGCTTGTTTAGGAACTTTATCACGCTTGTGAATTCGTTGTACATGATCAAGTATTCCAAGCAGTCTATTAGTATAATTCCTCTGCTCCCGGCTTCTTCCATTGCTTTTAGATATTTATACGACAGCTCTGTCATCCTTTCTAAGTTCATGGGTGATATGGCCTCTACTTTGCTTTCTTTGGTGGCCGTGGTTACGAAATAGTAAGTCCAATTCTCGGGGATATTGTTCAAAGTTCTGACAAACGCAAGTACAGGCGCATCTTTCAACTTCTCTTTTACCTTTTTGTACTCTTCTTGGTTTATTATCCTGACACCCGGCTCTATCTCAACTTCGTGGATTTCCATTGTTTTTAGCCTGAGGAACTCTTCAGAGGATGTAAGCCTTATCATTAATACCGTTAGGGCTACTATGAGAAAGGCAGAAACTGCTGATCCAAATATTGCCTGTTCAGGAAGAGTGTAAGTTATGGGAATTGGAAGCAAGTGAAGACCAAATATTAACAAGACTATTGAAAGATAAGTTATCTTCTTTCCATAAATATCCTTTATTTCTCTGACTAAGTATCCAAGCCACATGAAGAGTAACCCTGCTATTCCATGGGAACTACTTAACACTAGGAAACCTCTGAGATCTGGGGCTTTTGCTTCCATTAGCATGCCAATTACAATCAAGTACAGAACTAGAATTGGTCCCAACAAAGAAAACACTTCAACATAATGGGGGGCTATTCCCATTTTCTCTTCTTTAAGCCATTTAACTATTCCAATAAATATCAAAGTACTTGTCAGAGTTAATAGGAATCCGAGTCTATATGCCGTTCCAGTCGTGTAGGTGCTGGAGATCAAGCCATAATGAACTACAGTAAAGAAATCAAACAACCAAGCTAGTGCTATATAAAAGGCAGAAGTCCTTTTGGTTTTAAAGTAAATTCTGAGGATTAACACAAATGCCAGTATATCAAAGCCCATTGTTATAATTCCAGGAAGCACTGAAAGTGTGGAGTATGGATCCACTTTTCTCACCCCACCTCTCTTTTAGGATTGCCAAATCCATCCCACTTAAAAGGTTTTGTTGGTGGAACCCTATAAATATCTTCATCTTCAATCTTCACAACAAGTAGTTCAGGACGTGCCATTATTATCCCCATCTTCCCCTTTTCATTATAGTTAACAATTTCAACTCTCTCATCTCTACAAACCAAAGGGAAGATTATAGTAAAGGGGTAGTTCGGATAGTATAATAGCATATCCCTTTTAACTATTCCTACATTAGTCCCAAAACCGTAATGACCATAGAGAGGGATAACCTCTGCATTAGGAAACATTTCCTGGATTTCTTTAAATTTCTGTGGAGTTAAATCAAGTCCTCCTGTGAGTATTGTTTGTATCTCTTCAGCTTTTTTTGAAAAAAGGGACAAAAGTGGTGGTGCAGTCTTCACAGTATTTATATTGTCTTTTTCTAATACTCTCTCAGTGTATATTTTAAGAGGTCGTAACTCTGGCACATTCCCTCCATATCTCTCGACCTTTTCCTTTAGATTATATGTCTCTATGCCAATAAAATACAATACGCCCCCATAGGACCACACAAGCTCGCTTATCTCCTCTTGATACCATCCATAAGGGCCGTGAGCCAGAGCTCTCATCCTGTACTCTTCGTTATAAATTTCGTTTAACTTATATATCTCGTCAAAAGACGCTTTCGAGTATTTCACAAGAAGCTTCATATACTCGTAGTCCCAGTGGAGTATGCCCCTTTCTCGGGTGGTTCCAGAAGATTGGTAAAATCTTACTTTTCCCCTATAATTATTGGGAAGAAAATCAAGCCAGTTGTTTCGGAGGTACTTTTCACTAACAGCCAGATTTGAGTTGAAGATGTTCTCAAAAACGTCTTCAAGCTTCCCCTCAAAGATTTCATCCAAGTTTACTTTCTTTTTCATTCTCTTCCAGTAGGGGGTATTTTCAAGATGATACTCAAATATTCCTCTAAGATGCGAGATAGTCTCTTTTTCTGTTATGTTGAGGGGATCATAGTCCTTTGCAAAATCTTCATACTTCATTTTACCATCCTCCAAGAACTCCCAATTAGATGTTTGCTAAGTATAATGGGTGGGGGATGTTATTAAATTTTTCTACAATGAGTGGGGGAAAAGATTAAATAAAAAGCAACAGTAATATAACAAGGTGTTGCAGCAATGAGCGGCATTTTGCTTGGGAAAAAAGACCCCGAGAATTTAAGGTATACAGCCGAGACAGCATACAAGACAACGGAATTCTGGAAAGAAAAGTTTTCAGATGTCGATATAGATGAATTAAAACCAGAAACACTTGCTTCTCTAACTGACAAAGTATTCATAGAGCCCCACGATCTGCATGAAAGAGAAAGGGTCTGGCCAACATACATAAAAGGTCTAGAGGTTTTCCATGTATTTACGAGAACTAGTGGCACAACGGGAATGCCAAAAAGGATTCCAATAACCGAAGACGACATTGAAAGGGCCGGTGAACAAATGAAAGCATGGGTAGAAGAGTATTTGGAAACAAACAAACTTGCCTCGTTTCTTCCGCCATTACCATCTGCCTCTGGGTTTTATGTTCTTGGCGCTATTAGAAATTTAAGACCAAAAATTGCATATCATGGCCTTCCAATCCAATATTTAAGAGATAGAGACCTGTTGATAAAAGAACTCAGAGAGACAAACGCTACTGCTATTTTTGCCTTAACTACAACAGCTTATAAACTTGGACTCATTCTTCCGGAGAGTATAAAAGAAGACATTCAGTTAATAGGTGTAGGAGCAGAGACCCTTACACAAGAGGTCGCAAATGCAATACTTAACAATTTTCCAAATGCAATAATAGTTGATAATTATGCAAGCTCTGAAGAAGGAGTAACAGGTTATAGGGTTATCAAAAAAAATAAAGTAGAGCCCTTCACTTTCCCAGAATCACTGATAGTCCTAAAAGAGAACGAGGATCCAGAGTATAAGGACTATTACGAAATGTACATCACCAAGATAATGAAAGAAGGCGAACTTACGGGACTGCCAATCTTTAACTATAAGATTGGAGATATAGCAAAGGTAATTGATGGAAAAGTCATGAACATAATCAGGGTAAAAGACGTGATAAGCCTTGGAGGGGCAAAGCTTCACATAGATCAGGTTATGGACATCGTTCACAGATATCCCTTCTTGGTGGACTTCGTGATAATCTACCACCCTCTCTCGCCGGGTAATCCAAAACCAAAAGCCATAATAAAGGTCGGATACGTGGGAGAAAAGCCATCCGGCATAGAAGACGAAATAAAGAGCCTAATATACGAAGCCAACAACCCAGTTAGATATGAGGTTGAAGAGGCTAAATCCTCTGAGCTTGTCGTAGAGGTAGTCCCCGCAGAGAAAGTAAGAGAAGGCTTACCTCAAAAACCAGGGAAGACAAAGAGAATTTTCATAGTTGGAAAAGACCTCTAGGCCCTATTTTATCTTTTTGTATGGTAAATTATTTAACTTAAAAACCTCAAGTCTATTCTAGGTGAGAATTATGAAGCCAAAGATAATCCACGACCCCATTCATGGAAGTATGAAGATAAGCGGGCTCATTTTAGACCTCATAAAAACTCCAGAATTTCAGAGGCTTAGGAATATAAAGCAACTCGGCCTTGCGTATCTTGTCTACCCCGGTGCAAATCACTCCCGCTTTGAGCATTCCCTAGGGACATACAACATTGCAAAAAGGCTCGCCATGGAACTGGGACTTAGCGAAGAGGAAAAAACCCTCCTGGAGACAGCAGCTTTGCTTCACGACATCGGCCACGGTCCGTTTTCACATACCTTCGAGCAGATATACGAGCACTATGTGAGGGAATACGACCATATGCATCTCGGCCAAAACATCATCCTTGGAAAGATTGACATAATAGATGGAGAGATAGAAGAAAGGCAGTTCATACCTGAGATACTTGACTTTTACGGATACAAGCCAAAAGAAGTTGCCGACCTTATTCTGGGCAAATATGGAAAAAGATATCTCGGACAGGCACTACATGGAGACGTAGATGTAGACCAGCTGGATTACCTTATTAGAGATGCACACTACACCGGAGTAGCCCATGGGATAATCGACCTTGAGAGGCTTCTGAAGGTTCTAAGAATTCACAACAATGAGCTTGTTGTTGACGAGAAGGGGGTTGAGGCAGTTGAGGGCATGATGGTAGCTAGAGCACTGATGTACTCAAGGGTCTACTTCCACCACACGGTAAAGATAGCGGAGGGAATGCTGACTAGGGCTTTGGAGTTTGCCCTTGAAGACGGCTACCTCTGGGAGTTCTGGAAGATGACAGACTGCAGAGTTCTCGTGGAGCTCGAGGATTTGGAAGGCTATCCAAGGGAAATCGTCAAGCGTATCAAGTACCGCGACTTGTTTAAGGCGGCATTGCTATTAGGGGCCGATGAACTTACCGCCGAGGAAAAAAGAGAATTGTTGGCAGTTTATAGAGACATAAAGAAACGCCAAGAGCTCGAAAGGAAACTAGCAGATGCCGTGGGAGCGAAGGAAGGAGAAGTAATTATAGAATTCTCAACGGCTGATCTAATGCTTACCGAGCCGAGATTGAAGTCAACGGAAATTGGAGTAGTAATGCACACCGGAGAAATAAAGCCCCTAACAAAAGTTACCCCACTTGCAAACGCCCTCAAGAGAAGGCAAACACCCAGATGGGCCGTAATGGTTGCATCGCCATCAAAATATGTCGACAAGATTAGAGACATGTGGAGAAAGGTTTTCTTCAGCTAAATATCTTTCTCTTTATCTCCTTCTTGAGTTCTTCAATCATCTCAATAAGCTCATCGGCATCCCTAATCTCGTTGAGCTTCTCCTTTGGAATGAGGGGAATCTCTCCCACAACCTCGGTTTTAGTCTTTTCGAGGATGAACAGCCCGTCGCTCTGGATAATTTTGCTGACTTCATTTACCATTTGAGCCCTCCTCACAGTTGATGATGTCTTTCTCTCGCTTATGCCGGTTAAAATCTTCACTCCCTCTTCCTTTGAGATAGCATCAAACGGAGCTTTTTTGATTTTAACAACACCCATTCCAAAATCCTCTAAGCGTTTGAAAATTTCCTTTTCAAGTTCTGTCTCCGGTTCAACTTCCATCTTAGCTTCAACTTTGGCGTTGAGGACATCAATGGGCTTTGCAATTGGGGCATCAAACAGCTCTTCAAGCCTCAGGGCAACCTCAAGGCTCATGGCCTGCTCTCCCCTCTCATAGTTTTGGAGGCTCTTTCTTGAAACCCCCAGAAGCTCAGCAAGCTCCCCAATGCTGTAACCGTGTCTTTCCCTAAGCTCTCGCAGGTATTCTCCGTTAACCCTCACGTAAAAGCCTCCTCTCTCGGCAAAGATTGCAGGTAGTTCGTTTTCCACAAGAATGTCATACAGCGTTTGGGGGTTTAGAGCGTAAATTCCATGTCTCTCGTAAACTACGCCTTCCTCAAGCTCCTCGTTTTTAGATCTTAACCCCACAATAAGCGGAGAAGCCTCAAAGAACTTGGCTAAACGTTTTAAATCTTCCGCCTGCTCCTCTGTAAGGGAATCGATGTTTTGAAGAACTTTCACAAAGAGCAACAAAAAGAGCCTACTCGCAGCTAGGTCAAAGCACGAACCTTTAAACTCCATTCTCGCTACCTTAAATCCAGTTCCCCTGAATATGCTTTCAACAATTCGCAACAATCTCTCTTTTTCCATCATATCATTTATAAATAAAGCTTGGAAATTTAAAAGTTTCCCATTGATGGATAAACTTTTAACCATTTGGCATATCCTAAGGGATGATGAGGCTCCACATAGGCATTGACGACACGGATTCACCGGATGGGATGTGCACCACTTATCTAGGTGCCCTGCTGTATAGAGAGATCTCCAGGGTAGCGGAGCCTTTAGACCTTCCAAAGCTCATCCGTCTAAACCCAAACGTGCCGTACAAGACAAGGGGAAACGGAGCTGTGGCAATGAGTTTCGAAGTGGAAGATGAGGAGATTCCAAAGATAAAAGAGTTCGTTCTGAAAATGGTTGAGGAGTTATCGGACTTTAATCATGAGAACACAAACCCCGGAGTTGTATTTCTGGAGGGAGAACTTCCCAAGGAGCTGGAGGAGTTTACGTATAAAGCTATATGGGAGCACGTTACCATTGAGGATGCTGAAAAAGTTGCGAGAGAAGTAAATGCAGAAATCCACAAGTTCAAGCTCGGCAGGGGCATAATAGGAGCCCTAGCGGCAGTTGGTCATCCATTGAAAAACTTCACCTATGAACTCTTGGCATATAGGAAGAGAGAATTTTGGGGAAAAGAAAGGAGGGTCAACAGAGAGAGTGTGTTTGAAGCTGACAGATTAACCTATCCCTTCACATATGATAACGTCGACCCCTTCAAGGGGAGCGTTCTAATAACACCCCACGGAAAAGACCCTGTTCTGGTTGGCATTAGGGGAATAGACAAAAATAGGGTCTTGTGGGCATTTGAAAACCTTATCATCGAAGAGCCTGTGGAGTTTTTCCAGATTTATAAAACAAACCAGAATACAGATGAACACTTGAGGTTTAGAAAGATCGGCGAATTAAAGCCCTTAGAAAGTGCTGTTGTAAGAGGAAGAGTTAGTAGAGAATACTGGGAGAAAGGAAGGCACGTGTTTTTTGAGCTGAGCGACGAAACTAGCACAATCAGGGTTGCAGCCTTTGAGCCCACTAAGGGATTTAGAAGATACGTTAGGATGTTAATTGAAGGCGACGAGATCATTGCAGCTGGAGGAGTGAAGGAATTCGAGGGTGTTTTGACTCTCAACTTAGAAAAATTCTACCCGATAAGGCTTGCCGAAAAAATAGTTTATGAAAAGCCAAAATGCCCAAAGTGTGGGGGGACGATGAAAAGCAAAGGGGACTATCTGAAATGCAAGAAGTGTGGGCATAAAATGCCAAAAGTCTTGATTCCAAAAAGGCTGCCCCGCCAGCTTGAGAAAAAAATTTACGAAGTTCCACCAGATGCTAGGAAACATCTTTCCAGACCGCTCGTCCTTCCGCTTGGAGAGAAAAAAATTTTGGAAGCAGCTGAGAGGAACTAACTTCTCTCTCTTCTCTCGACCTCTTCTATGTAGGCTATTACGTTATCCACTATCTGGGGAGCCAAGCCTATGTAGTTTTCCGGCTTTAGGGAGTTTAAATCGTCTTCAGTGAGATATTCCATGGCTTCACTTTCCCTTACTACTTTTAACAAGTCCCTTCCCTCTTTAAATGCTTTCATGGCGAGTTTCCTTACCAACTCGTGAGCCTCTTGCCTCCCCATTCCCTTCTCCGTAAGCTTGAGCATCAGCGGCTCGGCCATTATGAGGTTCTTTGTGAGGTAGAGGTTCCTCTTTATGTTCTCCGGGAAAAACTCCAAACCAGATAAAACCTTCTTCATGCTCTTCAACATCTCGTCTAAGAGTATAAACGTCTCTGGAAGAATAACACGCTCAACTGAAGAGTTGGTAAGGTCTCTCTCATGCCAAAGCGGATTGTTGAGTAAAGCTGGAATAACGTTGGAATAAATAACCCTTGCAAGCCCACTGACTTTTTCACATCTTATCGGGTTCCTCTTGTGCGGCATTGTTGAAGAGCCGACCTGCTTCTTTCCAAAGGGTTCGCTGACTTCAAGAATCTCAGTTCTCTGGAGGTTTCTTATCTCAAGGGCTATTTTGTCGAGGGTTGAAGCTATTAAGGCTAGAATGCCCATGAGCTCTGCGTAGATGTCTCTCTGAATTATTTGGTTGCTTATTCTTGCGGGTTTAAGGCCAAGATCCTCCATAACTAAACGCTGAAGTTCAAGCCCTTTTTCGCCAAAGGATGCCATTGTTCCAACAGCACCACTCATCTGCCCTACAAGGATTCTCTCCTTGGCCTCTTCAATTCTATCAATATGTCTTTGGATTTCATCTAGCCAGATGGCAAACTTCATTCCATAAGTTGTTGGGACGGCATGCTGGCCGTGAGTTCTTCCAATGCACACTGTATATTTATGCTCCTTTGCGAGGTTTTTGAGTATTGAACGGAGCTCCCTCAGATCTTTTAAAACAATCTCCAAAGATTCTTTAATAAGAAGAGCGTTGGCGGTGTCTATTATATCATTGGAAGTCGCTCCAAGATGGACGTATTTTCCATGCCCTCCACAAACCTCACTTAATGCCTTAACAACGGCCATTATATCGTGGTGAATCTCAGCCTCGATTTCCTTAACTCTCTCAACTTTTACCCATTTTGTGTTTGCCCTTTCGCTGATTATCCTCGCGCTCTCTTCGGGGATGTTGCCGAGCTTTGCATGGGCTCTTGCTAAGGCGGCCTCAACCTCAAGAAGTTTTTGGAGCTTATTTTCTTCCTCCCAAATGCGTTTCATTTCCTCACTACCGTACCTGTAATCAATTGGATGAATAGCCATCGTATCACCAATTTTTTGTAATAATCAACCTTAAAAAGATTTTCTAATGTACACAAAGATGTTAAAACTAAAACTCAACTTCTTGAGTTTTTAGGACATATTTGGAAACTCTGGTATTTAACCGAAAAGTATTTAACCACATATCCAAAGTTTGCTATTGACAAAACTTTCGGAGGGTGTCAAAAATGGCAGAGGAGCATGTTGTCTTCATAGGAAAGAAGCCTGTTATGAACTATGTATTGGCCGTAATAACCCAGTTCAACGAGGGTGCAAAGGAAGTTAGCATCAGAGCAAGAGGTAGGGCTATCAGCAGGGCCGTTGACGTTGCAGAGATCGTCAGGAACAGGTTCCTTCCAGAGGTTAGGGTTAAGGAGATAAAGATCGGCACAGAGGAGCTCCCAACAGCTGATGGAAGAACAGCCAACACTTCAACAATCGAGATCATCCTCGAGAAGCCATGAATTTAGCTTTTCTTTCCTTTTCATAACTTTACTCAGATTTTTACTTCAATCCCTTTTGAAGTGAAAACAAAGGTTTTAATATTTTTATTGCCAAATAATCTTGGTGTAGCAGGTGGAATTTGAAACAATTGATGTGAGAGATGAGAAGGCTAAAGAATTGGCTCAAATTCTTGCAAATGAAACTTCACTTCTAATACTGGGACTTCTGCAAGAAAAGACGCTCTCAATGTCAGAAATAGCAAGGGAGCTTGGAATCCCAATGTCAACTGTTTCCTATCACATAGATAAAATGGTAAGGGTAGGGCTTGTAGAAATTGCAGGGAAAAAATACGGGAAGAGGTTACAAGAGGTGAAGCTCTACAGGGCTGCATCAAAGCCAATTCTTCTGCTTCCTAGAGGAATGCCAGTCAAAAAACGTTTCCTAAGAGTTTTTGAGAAAATACAGATTATAAGCTTGGGAATAGCCGGGCTTCTAGCTTCGGGAGTTTATGTACTATTTGACAGGCTCCTCCAAGAAGAACCCCAATTAGTTGCCAAGAATGCAACATACGCTATTGAACGAGCCCCTTCTCCAGGGCTTGAGGGTATTAACGAAACGGTTACACCCAAGTTAGTTGAGAGTTCACCAATACCATACATTTTGGCGGTTTTAGTATTTGTGGTAGGGTTTTTCCTAGTTTCTCGATACCTAATGAAAAAGAAAATTTAATCCCAAAACATTTTTAAGTTTCTTATCGTAGTTCAACATGAATCAGGAGGGAATAACAATGATGCCAAAAATTACTGTGGAGCAAATAGTTAAAAGGAAGGCAGTTGTTGTTAGACCAACCGAAACTGTTGAAAAAGTTGCGAAAATTCTCGCAAGGAACAAAGTAAGCAGTGCGGTTGTCATGGACAAAGACGAGATAATAGGTATCGTTACGGACAGAGACATTCTCAACAAGGTAGTTGCCAAGGGGAAGGACCCTAAAGAGGTAAAAATCAGTGAGATAATGACAAAAGACCCCATAACGATAGAATACGACTATGACATTCAGGATGCAATCGAACTTATGATGGAAAAAGGAGTGAGGAGACTCCTTGTAACAAAGCTTGGAATGCCAATGGGCTTTGTAACGGCGGCAGATCTCCTTGCAGCGGTAAATGCCTACAATCACGAGGAAGAGGAAGCTGAAAAAGAAGAGGGAGAAGTTTACGGAATATGCGAGGTTTGTGGGCAGTATGCTCAGCTCCACAGGGTTGTCCACGAAGGCTATGAAAGATGGGTCTGCGAGAGCTGCAAAGACATGCTTGAAGGTTGAATACTCCTTCGATTATTTTTAAATCCGCTTTAGCTTAGCTTATATTCCCAAAGGTTTAAAACTCTTCTAAGGAATACACATCTAGAGGTGAGAAGATATGGAAAAGAAAACCGGAACAACCACCGTTGGAATTAAATTGAAAGATGGAGTAGTATTGGCAGCAGACACTCAAGCTTCTCTCGATCACATGGTGGAAACCCTCAACATAAAGAAAATTTTGCCCATAACCGACAAGATAGCAATAACAACCGCGGGAAGCGTCGGAGATTTGCAGGCTTTAGCGAGAATGCTTGAAGCTGAGGCTAGATACTACCAATTCACCTGGGGAAAACCCATGACGGCAAAGGCTATGGCAAACCTTCTTAGCAACATACTCAACGAGAGCAAATGGTTCCCTTACATGGTGCAGATAATCATCGGTGGTTACGTTGAGGAACCAACACTTGCAAGCCTCGATCCTTTGGGAGGGCTTATCTTTGATAACTACACTGCAACGGGTTCTGGTAGTCCATTTGCAATAGCAATACTTGAAGACGGGTACAAGGAAGATATGACAATCGAAGAGGCTAGAGAATTGGCTATAAGGGCAGTCAGGACAGCAGGTAAGAGAGATGTTTACACGGGAGAAAGGAAGATTCAGGTGGTTACAATAACCAAAGATGGCATGAAGGAAGAGTTCGTCGAGTTTAAGGAGTGATTTCTGCATTTCTGGTGGTTAAATGAGGAACAAATCTCTCCTTGCCCTTTTTCTCATAGGCATTTTCTTTATTGCGTTTTTGTATCACAACTACTCCTATCCAAGCGAAGATGCTCAGCAAGTGCTTCAGATAGCCTCCAACATATCGAAAGAAGTAGAAGAAATAAGGGGGCTTAGTTTTAAGGAGAATCCAAAAATAATTGTCCTTACTAAGGAAGAAGCCCTTAAAAAATGGGGTCCAAGCAGAGAGGATTACCAAGAGATCAAAAAATGGGAGCTAATATACAAGATGACCTTTCTTGTTCCGCTTGACTATAACCTCACAAAAACAAGAGAAAAAGAAACTGCCTCATGGATAGCGGTTACCTCCGGGAATAAAGTTTACATAATCTCGGAAAACTTTTTTAAAACGGGAGATACCGCCAAGAGGGTTCTAGCCCATGAATTTACCCACGTGATACAAAAGCAGTACTTCGACCCAAAGTACCCAGAGACACTTGACGGTAGCCTTGCTATTAAAGCCCTAATTGAGGGTGATGCAGACTTAACTGCTGACCTTTATTGCAAGAAGCACGGTATCAGAATAAAGAAAATAACCTCCTTATACCTCAAAGATCCTCCCATAAACTTTGGGTACTTTCCCTATGTTTTTGGTGACAAATTCGTCGAATACCTCTACCAAAAAGGAGGTTGGGAGCTTGTTAATGAAGCCTACACAAATCCACCACAAACAACCCAGCAGATAATGCATCCAGAGCTTTATTTAGCCAAAGTTCTTCCCCAAGAAGTGGAGATAAGCTTAGACAGAGGTTACAGGATAATTCACGAAGATCGACTCGGGGAGTTCTATTTCTATCTCCTTCTTGTGACTAATGGCGTAGACCAAGAAGAGGCCCTAAAAACCTCTATAGCATGGCGAGGGGATAAAATAATCCTAGCGGAAAACTCCACGCACTATCTGGTGATATGGAAGAGTCTATGGAACGATGATAGGGCTCTTCAGGAAATTCAAAACCTTCTCACTAAAAAGGCTAATGAGTTAACCAAATTGGAAGCCCAAGTAACGGTTAGTGGAAATGAGCTTATGCTTAAAACAATACTACCAAAACAATAGGTGTTCTCTTATGTCTAGTTTTGTACTATTATTATCGAAACTTCTTTTTGATTAACGAGGGCAAAATGAAGATTTTTGGACGAAATATTTCATTAGGCAACAAAAATAGTTATAAATGCCAAAATTCAAACACTATTTGCCTAAACCAAAATATTTTGAGGTGATAGAAATGGCCGAAAAGAAAAGAAAGAGGGTCGTAATTCTTGGTGCGGCAGGAAGGGATTTCCACAACTTCAACACGTTCTTCAGAGACAATCCCGAATATGAAGTGGTAGCTTTTACAGCCACCCAGATTCCAGACATCGAGGGTAGAATTTACCCACCAGAGCTTGCTGGTGAGCTTTATCCAAACGGAATCCCAATATGGAGTGAGGACGATCTTGAGAAGATAATCAAAGAACACGACATTGACATAGTTGTGTTCGCTTACTCAGATGTTTCCCATGAACACGTTATGCACCTTGCCTCAAGGGCACATGCCGCTGGCGCTGACTTCTGGCTCCTTGGGCCAAAGAGCACAATGATAAAAAGCACCAAGCCAGTTGTAGCGGTTACAGCAGTTAGAACAGGTTGTGGAAAGAGCCAAACATCAAGGAAAGTTGCCCAGCTCCTTCAAGAGATGGGCTACAAAGTAGTTGCCATAAGACACCCAATGCCCTATGGAGACTTGAGAAAGCAGGTTGTCCAGAGGTTTGCAACCTTTGAAGACCTCGACAAGTACGAGTGCACCATCGAGGAGAGAGAGGAATACGAGCCATACATAGAGAGGGGCATGGTCGTCTATGCTGGCGTTGACTACGAGAAGATACTCCGCGAGGCGGAGAAAGAGGCTGACATAATCCTCTGGGACGGCGGAAACAACGACTTTCCATTCTATGTTCCAGACCTCTGGATAGTAGTTACCGACCCACACAGACCTGGACACGAGCTTAAGTACCACCCAGGTGAGACCAACTTCAGAGCAGCCGATGTGATAATTATAAACAAGATTGATACAGCAAACAGAGATGACATTCAAAAGGTAAGGGAGAGCATAGAGAAAGTCAACCCGAACGCCATTGTAATTGAAGCCGCTTCTCCAATCTTCGTTGACAAGCCAGAGCTCATTAAGGGCAAGAGAGTTCTCGTGGTTGAGGACGGTCCAACACTCACACACGGTGGAATGAAATACGGAGCAGGCTACGTTGCAGCCAAGAAGTTCGGGGCCAAAGAGATCATCGACCCAAGACCCTATGCCGTTGGCTCAATAGTTGAAACATACAAGAAGTACCCACACCTTGATGTTATCCTACCAGCAATGGGATATGGTAAGAAGCAGATCAAGGAGCTTGAGGAGACCATCAACAGAGCAGATGCAGATGTGGTCATCATGGGAACCCCAGTTGATCTTAGAAGATTCATGAACCTCAACAAGCCAGCCGTCAGAGTCAAGTACGAGCTTGAAGAGATAGGATATCCAAAACTCAAGGACATTCTCAAGGAATTCGTCGAAAAGCACGTTAAGAAGGAGTGAATTCTTTCCTTTCTTTTATATTCTGACTTTTAAATCAAGTTTGACACCATGTTCTTCTGCTCTTTTGTCATATACCTCCAATTGGTGCCCATGATGTGTGTTTTGTTTCTTGTTTACTCTTTCTAATTAGAAATCTTTATAAAGTCCTATAGTAACAAATACTTCGAGGTGAAATCATGCTGGGAATGTGGTGGGCAATAAGCTTGATCATTGGGCTTTTGAGCCTCTTATGGGTGGCTTACGACATCGCCAAGAACCAAAAAGAAATGAGCATTGGCAGAAAAATTCTATGGATAATTGTGGCACTGCTGTTCGGCCTAATTGGGGCAGTTGCATACTATATTGTGGAGAAGAGGGATTAAGTCCCTTCAACTTTAATTTTTTCTCCCCTATAAAAGTCTATAAGGTGTCTCTTCATTGATGTTAAAGTAACGGGCTTCAGTGTTTCTCTCATCCAATCTGGGAGGTCTCTTTGAACAGACTTCCAGAGCAAGCGGTAATCCAAGACTATTATTGCTCCTTTTTCCTCCTCACTCCTATGAACCCTTCCAGCAGCCTGAACGAGCTTCCTATGAGCCGGTAAAATATAACCATAGTACCTTCCCTTCCCAGGGAACTTGTTTTCGAAGTACCTTATTTGAGCTTGAACCCTCGGCGTTGGCCTCGCATAGGGAATGCCCACTAAAACAACGCCGTTCATTTCATCTCCGCTGTAATCCTGCCCCTCACTGTTCCTTCCTCCCATCACACCAAGCAAAACAGCACCATCCTTCTTTGCTTCCTTCTTAAATGCCATCACCAAAAGGTCGTTCTCTTTTGAAGAGGCCCCTTTCTTCTCGATAAATACCTTTTTTCCAGTCTCTTCTCTTATCCGTACATCAACATTGGCAGATAAAAGTCCTTCGAGGACTTCATAAGAAGCCGTGAAGACGCCAACGTTTTTTGGGATGAGCTTTGCTGCTTCAACAACATATCTAGCAAGCTTCTTGTAAAGTTCAAGGCTTCTCTCGTCCCCCCTTGTGGAGACATCCCTAGCAACTAAAACAAGGGCATTTTCTCTCTTAACCATCCGGGGGAATTTTTTAAGCCTGCCCTCTACTCCCATTATGTCTGCAAAAGCCTCTAGGGGAGTTAGCGTTCCAGACATGAAGATTGCCGATTGCACATTCTTAATAAAACTCAGAGCTTTTGAAGGATCCAATGCCACAAGCTCAAGAGAGAAGCCTTTATCTCTGCTCATCAAAAAGAGATAATCCTCCTTCCCGATAAGGGCAAACCAAAGGAGCAAAAACTCCCCTACCCTTCCGACATAGCTCCTCGGAGGAAGGTTTCTCTCGATTTTGTCCTCCCTTATTGCATCCCCAGCCTTTACCATCTGATCGAGAATTCTAATAAGCTGTCTCTCATTAATTCCCAGAACGTCAAAAACGTGGTAAAAGATGCTTTCAGGAAGTATGGGAACTTCTTCAACCTTCATATCCTTCAATTTTTCCTGATAGAGATTCTCCAATCCCTTTAGAAAGATGCTCAAAAAATTGGCAATCTCGTGTTCCTTGTATTCATCGGCTTCTTTTATTGCCCTGTTGATGCTATGGATGCTTACCTTGTCGCTTAGGGCATTTATTGCCTGATCTGGCAGATTATGTGCTTCATCGAAGATCACTATCAAATCAGAGTAGTCAAAATCAAAATAGCTCATAAAGTTCTCTCTGATAGCGGGATTTATCATGTAGAGATAGCTCGCTACTATCACATCAGAATTAAGTGCAACCTTCCGGGTAAGCTCGTAAGGACAGAAGTCAAACATTTTAGAATAGGTGAGTACTGTTATAGGTTCCGCAGGCGTTTGAATGAAGTACTGGACAAGTTCGTCAAATTCTTCCTTCTTTTTCTTTAAGTTTTCAAAAAACTCGCATTTGCCAAGCTTTTTGAGATTCTTGCAGACTATCATCGCATTGTAAGCGTCGGGGGCAAAGTTTTGAATATACTGGTGGAGGCAAAGTTCTTTTCTGCTCCTGAATTCAACTCCGCTTACATGGGTTTTCTTGCTTATGGCTTTGAGCTCTTCTATAACTCTGTCCATCTGCTTATGCGTTCTTGCGAGGTAGATTATCTTGTATCCCATATCCTTGGCATAGGGTAAAGCTCCAGCCAACACGCTTACAGTTTTTCCAAAGCCTGTTGGAGCCTCAATGACAAGATTTTCGCCGTTCCTTACTGCATTATCCACTAGCTTGATGAACTCTTCTTGGTTTGGCCTTAAGGAGTTATAGGGAAAGTATTCGCTCATCTCAACTCATCAAAAAGGTTATTAATGAAGGTTTTTAACTTTTCCCAAAGTGAAGAGAGGGAGTAAAATGGAAGAATATCAAAAAAAGCTGATAGAGGCTGGAATTGAGGGGGCTATAATCACGGTTTTAGCTTACCTTTTCTACTACCAGAACTACCTTCTCTACAAGTGGCATCGCGGCCTTCCGTTGCCGTCAAAAATTCCCTTCGTAATAGCCGGAATTCTCACAGGAGCGGCTTATTTCATTTACAAACTTTACAAAATCTACCCCATGATGCAAAAGGAGAAAATAGCGAACGTGATAAAAGACAAATTTAACTCTATTTGACTTATCTTTGGTTTGTTTAGTATCCCATAATTTTAAAGAAAACTATTCTCACCTTACGCAGAAGATTGTAAAAAACTTTATATATTAGTAAAAACATAAATACGGTAGTATATTGCTAAAATTAGATATCCAGCTAAAATTCTTAAGGCTTGTTAAATAGCAACTTAATAATGAATAGAGGGATGTCTAATGAGAAGCAAAAAACTTGCTATAGGGATAATAATATTTTTGATGCTTTTTAGCGTTTTGACAACTACCCCCAAACTTGCAAGTGCACAAACAACTGAAAAGGGCCCAGCAGCAGATGTTATCCATATTGAAACCCGATCCGACGAAGTAGCAGCCATTCTTGATGTTGCGGCTGGGAAGCTGGACATTTTCCTATGGGATACTGCTCAGTCACTCTACCAAGGACTATCCCAAGAAGTGCTGGCCAACTTAAGCCTAATCAAGTCAGCATCCGGTTACAACGACATTGAAGTCAACCCCGTCCACGACGACGACAACCCATATCTCATCACAGTTGGTGAGAAGAAGTTCTTCAACCCATTCGCCTGCAGAGACATAAGATACGCATTGAACTTCCTCATAAGCAGACAATACATAGTC